>JAQBHM010000149.1:0-3359 GCA_032127795.1 Bacteroidales bacterium
GTCTTCTGTCCCTTGACCTGTTATCACGGTCATGGCCTCCTCTTCCGCCGTCACGTGAACCGTAATGGTCACGCCTTTCTGACGGGTCGCGTTTCGGAGGTTCAACATAACCTTCAGGCTTGGGGATAAGGGCCTTGCGTGAGAGTCTCAGCTTGCCTGTCTTGGAATCAACTTCCAGAAGCTGTACCTCAACTTCATCTCCCTCTTTGAACAGCTCCTCAACAGTGCCTACCTTTTTCCAGTCCATTTCTGAGATATGGAGCAGACCGTCCTTATTTGGAAGGATCTCTACGAATGCGCCAAACTGTGTGATGGTCTTGACCTTTCCCTTGTATATCTTGCCAACCTCAGGCACTTCACATATAGACCTGATACGGTCGAGGGCAGCCCTGATAACTTCATAATTCTCTCCGAAAACATCAATCATGCCCTGTCCGTTGATCTCTTCTATCACAATGGTGGCACCTGTGGTAGCCTGGATATCCTGTATGATCTTGCCTCCGGGTCCTATAACTGCACCTATCATCTCTTTCGGGATATAGATCTTCTCTATTCTCGGTGCATGAGGCTTGAGATCAGCTCTGGGCTCTGCAATTACCTGCTCCATGATATCAAGGATATGTAACCTTCCTTTGCGTGCCTGGTCAAGAGCCTGCTTCAGCACCTCAAAGGAGAGGCCGTCAACTTTAATATCCATCTGTGCGGCGGTGATACCGTCACGGGTGCCTGTCACTTTAAAGTCCATGTCTCCAAGATGATCTTCATCACCGAGGATATCGGAGAGGACAGCAAACTTCTTACCTCCCTTGTCAGTGATGAGCCCCATTGCAATACCTGAAACAGGTTTGGCGATCTTTATCCCGGCATCCATCAGCGCCAGGGTACCGGCACATACTGTTGCCATTGATGAAGAGCCATTGGACTCAAGTATATCGGATACTACGCGGATGGCATATGGGTTTATCTCATCTGCAGGCATCATGTTTTTCAGTGCCCTGTGAGCCAGATTGCCGTGGCCTATCTCCCTGCGGCTTGTCCCGCGGGCAGGTTTGGCTTCGCCGGTTGCAAACGGCGGGAAATTATAGTGAAGCGTGAATTTCTCCGATCCCTGCTTCAGCACCTCGTCTATCATCTTCTGATCCAGTTTGGTACCCAGGGTGACGGTGGTGAGCGACTGAGTCTCGCCGCGCGTGAAAATGGCTGAGCCGTGAGCAGCTGGCAGTGGGTCAATTTCGCACCAGATAGGACGTATCTCATCCAGCTTGCGACCGTCGAGACGTTTGCGCTCATCAAGGACAAGACGCCGTGCTGCCTCTTTTTCAACATCATGATAATACCTGCTCACCAGCATTTTATTCACAGGATTCTCTTCGGTGAACTGTTCCAGAAACTCATTCTTTATGCTTTCAAAACCCTCTGAACGGGTCTTCTTGTCAGCTCCGGTACCTGCAAGAGTATAGCACTTCTGGTAGGTCTCGTCCCATACCTTCTTGCGTAATTCCTCATCGTTCTGCTCATGGCAGTATTCTCTCTTTTTGGTTGAGCCAACCATCTCGGCAAGTTCTTTCTGAGCTACACACTGTACCTTGATGGCATCATGTGCTATGCGAAGAGCCTCGAGCATAACCTCTTCAGCCACTTCCTTCATCTCACCTTCAACCATCATAATGTTCTCATAAGTGGCACCCACAATGATGTCAAGATCTGCCTTGCCAATTTCCGGGAGGGTGGGGTTCACGATGAACGCGCCATCAACCCTGGCAACCCTGACCTCCGATATGGGACCGTGGAACGGGATGTCCGATACTGCCAGTGCTGCTGAGGCAGCAAGTCCGGCGAGAGCATCAGGCAGGGTGTCCTTGTCAGCGGAAATAAGGTTTATGGTGACAAATACTTCAGCGTGGTAATCATCAGGAAAGAGGGGACGAAGGACCCTGTCTACGAGCCTTGAGATAAGTATCTCATTATCATTGGGTCTTGCTTCTCTCTTCAGGAAGCCACCCGGGAAACGTCCCATGGCTGCATATTTCTCCTTGTACTCAACGGAGAGGGGCATGAAGTCTACATCTTCCTTTGCGTCTTTTGCCGCAACAACAGTTGCCAGAAGCATTGTGCGGCCCATCTTTACTACAACAGAACCGTCAGCCTGCTTGGCCAGCTTTCCTGTCTCAATGGTTATTGACCGGCCATCGCCTAGATCAATACTCTTTTCAATAAGCTTATACATATGTTTAATTGATTATATACGAGATAGTTAATGTATACGGGGGAGTTTTTCGGAAAAATTAAAAAAGGCAATTTGAAATTGCCTTTTAAAGTTACTTACGCAGATTGAGAGCTTTGATAATCTCACGATACCTGCTTATATCCTTTAGTTTGAGGTAATCAAGCAACCGTCTTCTTTTACCGACAAGCTTTATCAGCGCCCGCTGGGTACTGAAATCCTTCTTGTTCCTTTTCAGATGCTCAGTAAGATGCGCGATCCTGTAGGAGAAAAGAGCTATCTGACCTTCAGCACTGCCGGTGTCAAGATCTGATGATCCGAATGTCTTAAAAAATTCCTGTTTCTTCTCCGTAGTCAAATACATATCCTTATCCAATAGATTGTTAATAAATTCTCCAATTTTGGATCGCAAAGATACAACTCTATTTTGTAATAATTCAAACAATTCTAATAATTTTTATCTATTTAACTGCGGAATCTTGTTGCACAAACATGCATTATTATTTCAGGTCGCAAAGGCTGAACGTACAGCATCTACTATAATATAGACGCAAAAAGTATGGCTATAGTTGCGCATGCTGATAAAAAGATCTGAACATTCGTCAACGGTTATTAACCGCTGGTCAAAACTGCCAGCTAAGGCTCAAGGAAAAGCGAGTCTGACCGCCTCAGATTATGTCCCATTGCGATGAGTGAAGAACCAATATGACAATCGAGGCATTTATGATACCTGCACCAGGAAATGCGAAGATCTATGAGGCCCTGGGAGGTAAATGCAGAATCCGCCCTGATGCCTGCCGCAAGAAAATCTCTGACAATACTGTTGTCCTCAGGAGGCAGAGAATCAAGAATGTCAAGAGCCATCTCGCAACGTTCATCATTCTGTTTCATCTTCCCATAGTGAAAGAGCAGTGGTACAATGGCATTGATTATCAGCAGATCAACTGACTGTCTTCCTGCTTTCACGGAAGCATTTTTCACCTGCTTCCCGAAGAGATAATGCGTATTCCAGTAGCCGGAAGCAGATACTGAGAGAAGGGACCTGAGGTCAGAAGCATCATGGCACTCCAGAACCCTTGAAAAAAGGCCCTGTCCGTCTGCAAGCAGTGCCGCCAGTTGTGCAATCCTCAAAGTA
>JAQBHM010000150.1:0-2663 GCA_032127795.1 Bacteroidales bacterium
AAATGATGTCATAGTCAAGTCTCTCAAGCATCCTTTCGATATCCGAGGCATAGCCCAGTTTTACCTGCCCCCAGCATGTGATGCCGGGCTTGACAGACAGTACCCTGTTATAATACGGGGCCTGCTGAAGTATCTGCTCTATATAATGTTTTCTTTCGGGCCTGGGGCCTACAAGTGACATTTCACCCCTCAGCACATTAATGAAGTTGGGTATTTCATCAAGCCTGTGCCTGCGCATGAATCTTCCCAGACGTGTGATGCGGGTGTCACCTTCTGTGGCAAGCTGCGGACCCTCAGCCTCAGCATCGTCATCCATTGACCTGAACTTATAGATCATGAAATGCTTTCCATACTTTCCTATACGCTCCTGTCTGAAAATGACTGATCCTTTTCGCGGGAGCCATATCAGAAATGCAAGTACCATCATCAGGGGAGAGAGAATAATAAGAGCCAGGAATGCAGATACATAGTCAAGTATCTGCTTCAGCATCTGTTGCCAGTGAGGCATCTTACGGTATGATACCCGCAGCAACGGTGTTGCATATCTGGGCCCTGCCTCAACATGGCCCGGAATGACCTTGCGCATGGAAGGTACGGCCTTGACAGTCACATCATGGTGGCATAAACTGTTTACCAGGTCATTTATTATCTCATATTCATTCTCTTCCAGTGCAACAATTACTTCATCAATGTCATTCCCCTCAACTATCCGTTCTATATCGTTCACTATCCCGAAACATGGGGTAAAGGGACTCAAGGCTCCGTTATCCTCACCGTCTGCGGTAACATATCCCGATATCAGGTTGCCTGCCGGCTTCTTTTCGCTCATCATTTCCCTGTAAAGCTTCAATGCTTTACCGTTATTGCCTACAATAAGGGTCCTGAAGCCAATCTTACGCCTGTGAATCCTGCCTGATACCCGCGATGTGATCACAAACCTTGGCAGCCAGGTAAAGGTGAAAGCAAGGATGAACAGCATTAAGAATGAACCGTAATAGGTTGAGTAATGTCCTACTGAATCATCCAGCACGAGTGAGAAAAAGAGCATTACCACACCGGCAATCGTGACAGCGAGGGACTTGCCGAATTCATGTAGCCTCGATCGTCTCAGAGGGTCAGAATAAAAACCCGTAATGGCAAAAACCGAGACAAAGAAAAGAGGTATCAGGAAGATTCCCAGCCAAAACTTACTGCCGAGCTCCATTTCAAAGTATTCGCCATATAACCTGTTCTCAATGAAGTGTTTGCGATAGAGGTAAAAGAGCCCCCAGGCAACAGATGATCCGATGAAATCAGCTAAAACATAAGCAACGGATACTCTTCTGGCGATTTTTTTCATGGTTGATACACAGGACTTGCACAAATATATCTCTTTTAAGGTTGTTATTAAAGAATATCAGTTTCAGTTATCATTTCACCCATACCTTAAAATTGCTATTTTTACCGCAAATTCCTGTTTGATGATTGAAGAGTCATTTGAGGCTAAAGGTAAAAGAAAGAGACTCATTGATGAGCTAAAGAAGAAAGGCATCAGTGACGTGAAGGTTATCGAGGCAATGAACAAAGTGCCTCGTCATCTTTTTATGGATGATGCCTTTTTACATCATGCCTATCAGGATAAAGCCTTTCCGATTGCAGCCGGTCAGACAATATCTCAGCCTTATACTGTGGCGGTACAGACCATACTGCTTGGTGTGGGCAAACGTGACAAGGTGCTGGAGATAGGTACGGGGTCAGGCTACCAGGCTGCCATACTTGCCGAAATGGGAGTTAAGGTCTATACCATTGAGCGACAGAGGGAGCTTTACCGTAAAGCCCGGGAATTGCTCACATCACTTGGATACCGTATACATTTCTTTCTGGGTGACGGATATGAAGGACAGCCGCAGTACGGACCTTTTGATGCTATTATAATCACAGCTGCCACCGCAGTGGTGCCGGAGAAGCTCCTTGAACAACTGAAAACGGGAGGGCGGCTGGTAGTTCCCCAGGGCGGTTCTGATTCCCAGGTCATGACCCTTTATATTCGCAAGGGGCCTGATGATTATGAGAAAACAACACATGGAAATTTTGCTTTTGTCCCTATGTTGAGGGGTGTCGCTAATGAAAATAATAAAGAGTAGCCTGATGAAGATTTATAAGGAAATGTTTTCGCCCATCGAGGTTAATACATACATATTATCCGGTGATGATTCCTCATGCATAATAATTGACTGCGGATGTTACGGAAAGAGAGAGGAGAAGAAGCTGGAGGACCTTCTTGACAGCCTTAAGCTTGAACCGGTGCTTTTGCTGAATACCCACTGCCATCTGGATCATGTCTTCGGCAACGGATTCATACTCAGCCGTTACGGTCTTTCAGCAAGAAGTCACCCTGCTGAGGCATATAACCTCAGCAGCTCGCCTGAACATGCAATGATGTTCAGCCTTAAGATGGAGACACCTCCGGAGCCGGGGCCGTATCTCTCAGACGGAGAGATCATTGAGGCGGCGGGTCTGACCCTGGAGGTGATAGCCGTACCGGGTCATTCACCAGGAGGTCTGTCATTCTGGTGCCGAAAGGATGGTGCACTCTTCACCGGTGATGCGCTTTTTGCAGGCAGCATAGGACGTTCAGATCTTCCCGGCGGGAACCATGAGAAACTTATTAAAAGCATTAACGG
>JAQBHM010000151.1:0-2554 GCA_032127795.1 Bacteroidales bacterium
CGCCATTCGCCATTCGACTTTCGCCATTCGACTTTATGGACTTTAGACTTTAACCTTTTCTCTCTGCTCCTGACAGACCACCCCGTCCGTCTGCCGACGGACACCCCTCCTTGCCAAGGATGGGAAATCACAATTTTTAATGCTCTCTGCTCTATACTTTTCACTATCCACTATTCACTATTCCCTATTCACTTAACCTCCCTGCAGTCCGGCTCCTTTGCTAAAATTGCCCACCGGGCAATTTCTTAACGCTCGGCCCTCTATTCCCTATTCCCTATTCCCTATTCACTATTCACTATTCCCTATTCACTATTCCCTATCCACTCTGTCTCTCAGTCGCTTCGTCACTTCGTCTCTTCATCACTTCTCTACGCTCTATGCTCTATGCTCTACGCTCCCCTTCAGCCTGGCTCCATCATCAGCATGACTGCCGTCCCGAGATCCATCACCCCGTGCATGACGGCAAAATAAGGAAAGAGTGTGGGACGCTTATAGATAGCTATGCCAAGCATCAGTGCGAAAGGCAGAAAGACGACGCTGCGATACAGGATAAACCTGAGATCAGGGATAAAAGGCATTGTGATATGCTGAAACGAAAGAAAGATAACAGGCAGCAGCACCACAATCCACTTCGCCTTAACCTTCTTTTCAAGCTGCGGCATGATGTATCCGAAATATGTCGCCAGCTCGGCAAAGACTATTGTGACGGGGAACCCGACAACCAGCAGAACAGAGAGCCACCTTTCAACCGGACGAAACATCATGCCTGCAGGAATGACCGGATCATTCCATAGCCAGACACTGAGCAGATAGTTAGGCCCGAAGACTACCGGACCGCTTATGACAGCCAACAGAAGAAATATCCGGATATCTTTCCAGACAGTTGCCCTGCTGAACCGGAAAAGCGAGAGGTAACTTCTGCCTTCCCTCCTGAAGAGAAGGTAAAGAAACGTAATACTCACAATATTGGTGAGAGTGGCTGTCAGCAGCCAGTATTTTTCGGAGATGGACCACGACCGGAAGATGAGGGCAATGAACGATTGAAACAGCAGGAACATTATAAGCCTGCTTACAAGCAGCAGCAGTACCGGCAACACTCCCTGATCCTGAACCGGCGATATAACATTTTTACTACTGACGGAGGTGTCACCAGCCATTGGCATATTCTTCTGTTTTTGTTTTGACCGTCTCAAAAATAACCAGAAAATCGATATAAGCATTTCAACATCCCACATTGAGAATATCTCCGTTTAAACCTGATTAATCATGCCCCTTCCTTTGTGGTATAATGTAGTCCGGAAAACATTGGAACAACTTAGGTTTAATCAGTATATTTCAATCCAATGGCCTGATTGAATACTAATTGGCAAAATGTAGGAACATGATTTTTTGCATTAATATTTGCTGGAAAATAATTCAATTTTGCATTCGTCTTTGATACTCTTTTATATCGGTAAACCAAATATGAAAGATATCTCTGGTCAGATTGAGCTTTACCGTCTCATTGTGACACCTCACGAAGGGAGAAGAAAAAAATTACACGGCATATAATATTTTAAGCTTATGAAACATATAGGATGGACTACCGGGCACGAATTACTCCTCGACAATGTTATCAGTGCAGACAATTGCGATCTGTTCGACTCCGGCGGGAAAAAGTATATCGACCTGGAATCAGGGGTATGGTGCACAAGCATAGGGCACTGTAATCCGAGGATAAATAAAGTCATCCATACGCAGCTTGACAAAATCTGCCACACCGGCTTCAATTACTGCAATCCTGTCATTGAGGAAGCCGCCACCCGGATACTGGAGATCACAGGTCTTAATGAGGGGAAATGTGAATTCCTCTGCTCAGGAAGTGAAGCCGTGGAATTTTGTGTCAGGATGGCCGGTGAGCTTATGCCGGGGAAAAAATTCCTCACCTTCTCCGACTCCTATTTTGGTGCATACGGGGAGGCCACAAGGCACGATAGTAAGGATTGGATCCGCTTCAACTGGCAGACATGCTCCTGCAATGCCCCCGGTGACGGGTGCCGGGCTGAATGTGATGAGTTCGCAATGATACCCTTCGACCAGGTTGGTGTTTTTCTTTTTGAACCCGGCAGCTCATCAGGACTTGTAAATTTCCCTTCGGAAAAACTGATCTCAGCCATAATTGACAGAATTAGAGAGAATAACGGCATCGTCATTATCAATGAAATCACTACCGGCGTCGGACGTACAGGCAAATGGTTCGGGTTTCAGCATTATAACATTAACCCTGACATGGTTGCCATCGGGAAAGGCATCGGCAACGGGTATCCGGTAAGTGTTGCTGCAGTCTCAGAAAGGATGGTCAGGCTAACGGAAAACAACCCCTTCCATTATTCACAGTCGCACCAGAATGACCCCCTGGGAGCCTCTGTTGTCAAAGAGGTCATTGACACCATCATCGATGAAAACCTGCTTGAGCGGAGCCGCAGACTGGGAGAAAAGATCATCCGTGAACTGAAAGAACTGCAGGTGCAAAACCATGCAGTAAAAGAGATCAGGGGAAGAGGATTGATGATCG
>JAQBHM010000152.1:0-5893 GCA_032127795.1 Bacteroidales bacterium
AACTCTTGATCCAGGGAGTGGCTCACTGATAAGATCAGTTCCTCCCGTGATGTCATTATAGGGACTTATGTCTGACTTGCTCACTTTTTCCACCAGATCAAAAGCTTCAGATTCGGTAAGATGTTTCCTGTCATCAGGGCCCTGGACAACAATAAACCTGTTGTCATCCGTCACCAGTCCTTTAAGCCTGGCAGAAACCTCTTCAACGGTGATAAGCGGAAGAATTTGTTTGTAGTAATCATATTGCAGATCTAATGGTGGAATGGGGTCATTTGTCAGAAAATAATCCCTGATCTGATCTGCCCAGTCATCGTTGTCGATCTTGTCTCTCTGCTTGTAGAGATTTTCAAAATTAACCAGCATTGAAGCTTTGGCTCTCTCGAGTTCCCCCCTGGTAAATCCGTACCTGGTTGCCCTGACCAGTTCTGTAAGTGCTGCCTCAAAGCCAGTGCTTTCCTCATCGTCTCTTATCATTGCAGCGAGAGTCAGAACTTTATAATTCCTTGCTATATGCGATGAGTAACTAAGTGACCCGGCAACAAAAGGAGGAGTCCCTTTCTGAACTAATTCACTGAAACGATTTTGCATCATTCCGTTCATCAGCGAGATGACAAAACCGTCACGGATATATCCGATATTTCGGGGGGTTTTATCAGGTTCACGGTCCATTATCATCATGCTTACTGTTGTCTGAGAGGCTTCGGGATCAGTTATAAGAACATATTGGGTGCCGGGTTTTGAGATCAGCAGGTTTTCAGGCCTGGGTTCAGCATTCTCAACTGCAGGGATGGAAGAGAAGATCTGCCTGATCTTTCCTTCCACAACATCAACATCAATATCCCCGACTATTGCAATAGCCTGCAAATCAGTTCTGTACCAGTCGTGATAAAAAGCCCGTAATGTTTCAGGGTCAAAGGTCTTCAGGATAAGGGTGTCACCTATTATATCCCTGACTGCATATTGCGAACCCTCAAAGAGTACCGGAAACAGTTTGTTCATCATTCTCCAGGAAGCATTTCGTCGGGTACGCCATTCCTCAATTATCACTCCCCGCTCATTGTTTATTTCTTCATCAGAAAGAGTGACGTAATCAGACCAGTCTGCCAGAATCATCAGGCAGGTATCAACAAGGCCAGGTTTGTCAACAGGAACATCGCTGAGATTGTAAACAGTTTCATCCCAGCTTGTATAGGCGTTTATATTAACACCGAAAGCCACGCCGTGACGTTCAAGGGTATTGAGTATTGCCTTATCAGGAAAGTGTTTTGTGCCGTTGAAGGACATGTGCTCAAGGAAATGGGCAAGGCCATTCTGGTTTTCATTTTCGAGAATGGCGCCGACATTTTGAATTATATAGTAGCTGGCTCTTCCGGCAGGTTCTGCATTATGACGGATATAATAGGTCAGGCCGTTATCCAGTTTTCCTATTCGGTAAGCCGGGTCAACCGCGATTATGTCATTAAGCTCACTTTGAGCTGACAGTGTGAAAGCACTGAGAAACAACACTGTAACAAGCAGTATTCTTTTCATGATTTAATGAGTTTTAGTATTAAAATTTTTGCATTGAGACGATTCCCAATCAAAGTTAAAGAAAAACCATCATTAAAGATGGTTTTCCCGGAGCTTTTATTTTTCTAAAACAGCCCGTGGAGTTCGGCATTGATTTTATCAATAATTTCACTCAGGTGCTCTTTATTTTGAGGAAAGTCATAATGGTCAGCCTCAAGGATAAGCAGTTTGCCGAATGTATATGACTCGATCCAGGCCTCATAACGTTCATTTAGCCTTTTCAGATAGTCTATGCGTATTGAGCTTTCATATTCTCTTCCTCTTTTCTGTATCTGGCTTACCAGGGTAGGTACTGAAGCCCTTAGGTAAAGAAGCAGGTCCGGCGGTTCAACCAGTGAGCTCATGAGTTTGAAAAGTGTGAAATAATTTTCAAAGTCGCGGGTAGACATAAGTCCCATTGCATGCAGGTTGGGAGCAAAAATGTAAGCATCTTCGTATATGGTGCGATCCTGTACGATGGTGTTTTTGGCTCTTTTGATCTCAAGGACCTGGCTGAAGCGTGAGTTGAGGAAGTATATCTGGAGATTGAAAGACCATCGTTGCATGTCTTCATAGAAGTCATTCAGATATGGATTCTCATCAACGTCTTCATAATGAGGCTGCCAGCCGTAGTGTTTTGAAAGCAAACCGGCAAGTGTGGTCTTGCCTGATCCTATGTTACCAGCGATTGCTATGTGCATATGAAATGGTGTTTAAATCTGAGTTTAAATATAAAAAAAAGGGAGGGAGAAGAGCCGGATGTTGATAAAAAGATTTCAGAAACCGGCAATTTTAAGGATCCCTTCCACGAACTCCCTGTTGTTTGAGAGCCTCGGCATTTTATTCTGTCCGCCCAGCTTGTTCTTTTCCTTAAACCACTTGTAAAATGTTCCCTCGGGGACAACTCTCACAAGCGGTTTTGTAAGTGTCAGGTCTTTAAATCTTTTGGCTTCATAATCTGAGTTGACAGATTTCAGCGTTGTGTCGAGGATTTCGATAAAGCGCTCAATATCATCCGGGTCTTTGTCGAATTCTATCACCCATTCATGCGAGCCCTTGGTCTCATTTCCCATATATACAGGCCCTGCAGTATATTCAATGATGTGAGCCCCGGTGCGCTGGCAGGCTCTTTCAAGCGCCTTTTCGGCATTGTCGATAATAATCTCTTCACCAAAGGCATTTATGAAGTGCTTTGTACGGCCTGTAATCTTTATTTTATGAGGAGTGAGGCTGGTAAAGGTGACAGTGTCACCGATGATATACCTCCATAAGCCACCATCAGTGGAGATAACTATTGCATAGTTGACACCCTTCTGAACCTCCCCGATGTTTAGTACCTGAGGATTCTCAGAGGTTATCTCATCAGCGGGGATGAATTCATAATAGATGCCGTAGTCAAGCATAAGCAGCATTGAACTGTCAGAAGGATCATCCTGAAGTGCGAAGAACCCTTCAGAGGCATTGTAGGTTTCCATGTAACTCATACGGGGATCCGGCAACAACTTCCTGTAAATTTCCTTATAGGGGGTAAAACTGATCCCGCCGTGAAAGAAGACCTCAAGGTTAGGCCATACTTCATGAAGGTTCTCTTTTCCGGTTGTTTTCAGTATATATCTTATCAGGACAAGATACCACGACGGAACTCCGGAAATGCTTGTAACATTAAGGTTCAGTGTTGTTTCAGTAATCTTCTTCATCTTCTCCTCAAAGTCCTCAATGAGGGCAATCTTAGCCGGCGGTGTTCGAATAAGCTCCGAATATACAGGTGCGTTTTCTATCAGGATGGCTGACAGATCACCGTAAAGAGATTCATTGTTGAAGTTATTGATGTGATGGCTTCCCCCCAGGATAAGACCTTTTCCTGAAAAGATACCTGTCTCAGGGTTCAGACTGGAGTATATTGCCAGGGAATCTTTGGCGCCGCGGTAGTGGGTATCTTCCAGAGACTCTTTTGTCACAGGGATGAATTTGCTTTTTGTGCTGGTGGTGCCGGATGATTTGGCGAAATATTTTACTTCGCCGGGCCAGAGGAGGTTTTTTTCTCCTTCTCGCAACCGGTTAACATATGGAATCAGATCTTCATATGTCTGCAGGGGAACCTTATCCCTGAACATGGCAGGTGACTCTATGGAACTGTAATTGTACTGAGCACCCCAGAAAGTATCCTGGCTGCGCATTAGCAGCCTGGATAAAGTCTCCTGCTGTGTCTCCATCGGATATTTCTTGAAGAGCTCTATCTGATGTAATCTCCTGGTATTAAACCAATTAATTATGGAGGGAATGAAAGACATGAAACGCTGTTTGAGACAAAGATAGTCAAAGCAGGATTATTATTAACGGAAGATTTCATTCAAAACCCGGAGAGAGCGGATATGCCTCATGCCGGGAAGATGAAGACTGTAATATCTGATAATCTGATCAAGAAACAGAGAGCGTTCTCCACCAGATATATGCAGCGACGGCAGGTCGTCAACAGAATATTGCAGCAGACGGTTGAGCCAATCTGCACTTTTCGGCTCGAGGTAATCAGGATGAAACGGAACTTCTCTGACAAACTGGCCGTTTAGCATATCGAAGTATCTGCCTGAGTCATTTGTTGATGTCGGCCCAATCCCTAAATAGGAAGAGAGATTAACCAGGAACCATACATGGAAGTTGCTGACTCCCCGGTCCAGACAGTCAAGAGCCTTTACCGAAGATTCAATGAATAAATAAAGCCTGCGGTTCACATCCTCCTCCCTGATTGTTGCATACAGAACCTCTGCAGTAAACAGAGATATTGTACTCTTGAAAATATCAGTGGGTATATTTACCGGAGTATAGCTGAGGCTCAGATCTTTAAGGTTTTGCAGATCTCTTGAGTCCCTGTAATAAAGCTCCAGGTCGAATAGAAAGAGGGGTTGAAAATAGAGATATCTGTTGTTTCCCTTTTTTGCTGAAAGACCCTTGACCATGACAGTGAGTCTTCCGTATTCCTCTGTAAAAAAGTAGGCAATCAGACTGTTGTCTGAATGTCTGATGTGATGCAGAAGTATGGCTTTCGTTTTAACTATCATTGCTGTTGGCCTGGTATTCAAATGTATTAAAGTTTCAGCACAGGGCTATGGAACAGGACAAAGAGTTATAAATTTGTATATTTACCTTTTAACTTCTTTATATGAATTCAGGCTCAAAAGATCAGCTCCTGCGGCGTATGGCACGTCTGGCACGTCAGAATACGGAGCTGGAAATACTTCTCAAGAAACTTGGACGCGAGCGTGATGCCCTCCTTAACGACAACGAACGTTTCAGGGTTCTGTTGGAAAAACATAAACTGAAAACGGAAGGAGGAGATGAGGAAGAGCGGTCATTGAAGTTCAACATGGCCACTGTTCTGTTTGCTGATATCCACGGTTTTGCCAAGCTGATTGAAGAGATGGACTCAGCCCAGTTAATGGATGAGCTGGATGAGATACTCTTTGAGTTTGACAGGATTGTCAGTAAATATAATATCCAGAAAATCAAGACTATTGGTGATACTTACATGTGTGCAGGCGGGATTCCGACTAAAAATATCACCAATCCTGTGGATGTTGTCATGGCTGCCATTGAAATGAAGAATTATCTTGACATATATGAGACCTCCAAAAGAGGCTCTGACAAGATATGGGAGCTTAAGATAGGTATTCATACAGGGCCTGTAACCGCTGCCCTTACCGGGAAGAAAAAGATTGCTTATGATATTAAGGGAGAGACGGTCAACACCGCCAGCAGGATCGAGGCAGTGTCAGAAAAAGGATCCGTTCTCATTTCGGTGATGACATATGAACTGGTTAAGGAATTTTTCAAGTGTGAATATTTTGGCAAGCTACCTGTAAAATACACCGGAGACTTGCAGATGTATCAGGTAGAGGGTCTTTTGCCCGAGCTGTCAGTCGACGGAATGGGGATGGCGTCAAACGATGCTTTTAAAACAAAATTCGGGTTAATACAATTTACAGATATACAGGAAATAATCCTTGATAAGCTTGAGAGGGATCTTCCTGATTTTCTCCACTACCATAATGTAAAACACACGGTTGATGTTGTGACAGAGGTGGAGCTTATTGGCTGGGCTGAAGGGTGCAGTGACGAAGATATCTTGTTGCTGAAAATTGCGGGGCTCTTTCATGATGCGGGGCACACTGTTTCATATGATAACCATGAGTATCAGGGCACCCTGTTAGCCAGGCAGATGCTCCCTGCCTTCGGTTACACTGATGAGCAGATAGAAAGGATCTGCATGATAATAATGTCAACGATGCTTCCGCCGAGGCCGACAAATCTTCTTGAAGAAATAATATGTGATTCCGACCTGGATTATCTT
>JAQBHM010000153.1:0-17303 GCA_032127795.1 Bacteroidales bacterium
ATAATATCCTCAACAAACTGAAACTTCTTGTCATGGAGGAGGAAGAAAAAAAGGAGGAAGAAAAGGAAGATCCTCAGGCAGCAAATTCTTCAGCAAAGCCCAAGAAGAAACCTGTGAAGAAAACCGGAGTAACTGCTGAAAAGAAAGCCAGGCCGGCGTCGGGTAAAAAGGGATAGGATGGCGGTTAAGAATTTCGGGGGAGAGGAGGTGATATATGGCTACGAGGAGTCAAAGATCATCATCGTTCCTGTTCCCTATGATGCCACCAGCACATATATAAAGGGAGCTGACCGTGGCCCGGCAGCTATTATTGATGCCTCACCGGCACTTGAATTCTATGATATCGAAACAGGCGGTGAAGCTCATATACTGGGTATTCATACCCTGGAACCCATTATCACCGGCGATGACCCTGCTGAGGTTACTGCAGAGGTTTCAAAATGCCTTTTGAAAATCCTTGCCGAAGAACGCTTTCCCGTTGTGATAGGGGGAAACCACACCGTGAGCATTGGAGCTTTCAGGGCTGTGTCAGAGACATTTTCCAACCTTACTATTCTGCAGCTTGATGCCCATTCAGACCTGCGGCCTTCATATGAAGGTTCTTCCCTGAATCATGCCTCTGTCATGTCAAGAGCCATGGAATATGCTCCGGTGGTGCAGGTGGGCATACGCAGCATGGCTGCTGAAGAGCTTCCTTTTGCCGACTCCCGAAGGATCTTCTATGCCCATGACCTGTGGTCTGACAAATCACTCTATGCCAAAGCCCTGAACCTTCTCTCACAGAATGTTTATATCACTATTGACCTTGATGTCTTTGATCCCTCAGTGATGCCTTCAACGGGAACTCCGGAACCTGGAGGACCTGACTACCGGGAACTGATGTTTTTCCTGCGTGATGTAATCAGAAACCGTAATGTAGTAGGTTTTGATGTCGTTGAACTGTGCCCGAATGAATCCAACAAGGCACCTGATTTCATGGCAGCAAAGGTCATATACCAGCTTCTGAGCTACAGGTTTGTCAGCTAGTATCTTCCTGACTGTAATAAGGTGACTGCACAACGAAATGAGGTTTATTTTAACTGTCTGCAGTGCTGGTGTCCTGTAATTTTACAGTGTCAAATTTTTTGGCTTCTTCCCAGATGATATTCATTTCATCGAGGCTCATATCATGCAATGATCTGCCTTTTGCCAGTGTCTGCTGCTCAAGGTAGTTGAATCTCTTAATGAACTTTCTGTTTGTCTTTTCGAGGGCTGCCTCAGGATCTATCTCATAAAGCCTGGCAGCATTGATGAGTGAGAAAAAGACGTCACCCAGTTCTGCCTCGATATCCTCTTTTTCTCCAGACAGGATCTCTTCTTTCAGTTCATTTAGCTCCTCGGTTACCTTGTCCCATATCTGTTCACGGTTCTCCCAGTCAAATCCCACGCCTCTGACCTTCTCCTGTATCCTGTTGGCCTTCACCGTTGCCGGCAGTGATGAGGGTACTCCTGAGAGCACGGGTTTGTACTCACTGTGCTCGTTCATCTTTAGTTTTTCCCAGTTCTCTTCCACCTCACTCGCACCGCGGGTAACGCTGACGTCACCAAAAACATGAGGATGCCTGTAAACAAGCTTCTTATTGATGCTTTCCAGGATGTCACCCATATCAAAAAGTCCCTTTTCGGAACCTATCCTTGCATAGAACACAATATGCAGCATGAGATCTCCGAGCTCCTTCTTCAGTGCTTCATTATCATCTTCAATTATCGCATCAGCCAGTTCATAGGTCTCTTCAATCGTAAGTTTTCTCAGCGTTTCGTTTGTCTGCTTCCTGTCCCACGGGCATTTCACTCTGAGCTCATCCATGATCTCCAGGAGTCTGATATACTCTTTTACACTTTTTTCTTCCGTCATTTGTTTTGATTATTAAAAAGTCCTCCACTTCCCTTCTCAGGCTCTCTCACCTCAACGCGTACAACGTCTCCTGTTTCCACACCAAAGAGCTGGCACATATCAGCGCCGTTTATGGCCACCTCTAAAAGATCCACACTGTTGAAGCGGGTGACCAGTTCTCCAACGGGTTCATCACCGTAGTTTCTGCTCAGTTTCTCAGTATAATATGTATTGCTCTTGATGAGAATCCTGAACTCTCTCTCGTTGAAGACCCTGGCAAATATCTCCCTGGTGATGTTTGTAATGGCATTGCCGTATGAGTCAATGAATATGACACTTCCGATAATTACATTTTTGTCTATGGTGGCTCGCAAAGGCACTTTTTCGGAGACTCCCGTTAATTGCTTTCCGAGGCGGGAGGGATCAGTCCCGTTTATAACGGAGGCTGCTGTTTTGACGAAGAGTGTTATTTCATCTGCCGCATCCGGATTGTCAAGTCCGATCACCAGGTCAGGAGGTGAGTTCAGGATCAGGTTGAAAATACCGTTATCAGCTCCTATAAAATAGTGGCCTCTTGCCTTTACAAGCAGGTGGGGCTGTTCCCCTGATCCCTCACTGTTTATGAAAATAAGATGAACAGTTCCCTCGGGATAATGGCAAAAAGTGTTTCTAATCACGAACGAGCCGTGCATGATATTGAACGGAGGGATACCTGAAGCATTTGTCACAGCTACCGCATCAGGACAAAATGTAGCCAGTGTGCCCCGGAGAATGCCATTGAAGAAATCTTCTTCATGCCACTCCGTTGTCAGTGTGATAAATGCCATCTTTAAAATAGTTACAGCAAAGATAATCTTCTAAAAAAAATAAACTTACTTTGTAAATGAGAGGATCAAAAAAAGTATCCTGACATCTAATACGTTGAAAAACAGCTTAAAGAGAGAAGCAGAGATATTTATTGAATGACTGAAAGAGTAATTTTCCTTGAAGATATAGACCCTGTGGTCCTTTTCGGGCCCAATAACAGACTGCTGGATAAGATACAGAGTTATTTTCCAAAGGTGAAGCTGATAGCCAGGGGAAGTGAATTAAAGGTCATCGGGGAAGCTGAGGAAGTCACTGCATTTGCTGACAAGATTTCAGAATTGCTAGATTATTACCGTAGTTTCAACAGGCTTGAGGAGGATGACCTTGAGCGGCTGATCCTTGACACTGAACATATGCGTACGGCTGCAAGCGGTGAGTTCGAAGATGCCCTTGTCTTTGGCACCACGGGTAAGCCCATAAGGGCACGCACCGTCAACCAGTTGCAGCTGGTGAATGCCTATAAGACGCATGATCTTATCATTGCAGAGGGTCCTGCCGGCACCGGCAAGACATACACAGCCATAGCACTTGCTGTAAGAGCCCTTAAAAACCACGAGGTAAAAAAGATAGTCCTCACACGTCCTGCCGTGGAAGCAGGAGAAAGGCTTGGGTTTCTCCCGGGTGACATGAAGGAAAAGCTTGATCCGTACCTTCAGCCGCTGTATGACGCCCTTAATGATATGATCCCTTTTCGCAAGCTCGAGCAATGGGTCGAAGACAGGACAGTGCAGATAGCCCCACTGGCATTCATGAGAGGAAGGACCCTGGAGAACAGTTTCGTCATACTCGATGAGGCACAGAATGCTACAGTGAGCCAGCTTAAGATGTTCCTGACACGCATGGGAATGAACTCAAAATTCATTCTGACAGGAGATACCACACAGATAGACCTGCCCAGAAGGAATGATTCGGGCCTGCTCCAGGCAATGAGAATACTCACGGGAATTGAAGGAATAACAATTGTCCGCTTCGATGAACGTGATATTGTCAGGAATAAGCTTGTCAAACATATTGTCAGAGCGTATGATACAGAGGAAAAGTCAGAGGAGAACGGCAGTAAGGGTTCTTTAAACGGTAACCATCTATAAGTTAGCAGTTATGAATTTTAAGTAATAAGTTATAGATAATCAGAAATAATATAAAATGTCAAAAGCAATTGTCAAAACAGATTTCAATTTTCCTGGCCAGAAAAGCATTTATAAAGGCAAGGTAAGAGACGTATATAATATTTATGACAAGTACCTTCTCATGGTAGTTACTGACAGGATTTCAGCGTTTGATGTGGTCCTGCCCGAGGGTATACCATATAAAGGACAGGTTCTCAATCAGATAGCAGCCTGGTTTCTCGACATGTCAAAGGAGATAGTTCCAACCTGGAACATTGCCAGTCCGGATCCCAATGTGACTGTCGGCTATCGCTGTGAACCTTATCCTGTTGAGATGATAGTGCGCGGGTTTTTGACCGGAAGTTCATGGAGACTATATAAATCCGGTGCCAGGGAGATATGCGGAATTCCTCTTCCTGAAGGCATGAGGGAACATCAGAGGTTTGAAAAACCGATTATTACTCCCACCACCAAAGCGGAGTTGGGAATGCATGATCAGGATATCTCTGCAGAAGAGATAATAAGTTCCGGACTTGTCCCGGAAAATGAATACAGGAAGATGGAAGATGTGACTATGAAGCTCTTCAATAAGGGATCTGAAGTAGCCGCAGCACACGGGCTCATTCT
This sequence comes from Bacteroidales bacterium, assembly GCA_032127795.1. GTDB lineage: Bacteria > Bacteroidota > Bacteroidia > Bacteroidales > VadinHA17 > SR-FBR-E99. The sequence goes on from JAQBHM010000153.1 coordinate 4,474, forward strand.
GGTTGACACCAAATATGAATTCGGAAAGCTCAATGACCAGATTTACCTGATAGATGAGATCCATACACCTGACAGCTCACGCTATTTTTATGCAGAAGGATATGAGGAGCGTTTCGCACGCGGTGAACAGCAAAAGCAACTTTCCAAAGAGTTTGTCCGCGAATGGCTGATGGGCAAAGGCTTCCAGGGCAGAGAGGGTGAGAGAGTACCTGATATGACTCCTGAATTTGTACAGCAGGTCTCTGACCGTTATATAGAACTTTATGAGAAGATTACAGGAATGAAATTCAATAAGGCAGATTCAAGTGACCCCCTGATGCGTATTGAAGATAATTTGAACAGATTTCTTTCAGGGTTAAAATAATTATTCTTTTAAGATTTAAGTATGACAGTGAGTGTAGCACATAAGAATGAGGCTGATAATGAGGCAATTGTTGCTGTTGACCTATCCCTTGTTAAGGGACTGTTTGACAAGTATTCCCATGTCAGGGGCAGCCTGATACCTATTCTTCAGGGAATACAGGACATATACGGGTATCTTCCGGCAGAAGCTCTGTCGGCTGCTGCCCTGGCAACAGGGCTTTCGCTCAGTTCGGTCTACGGAGTAGCCACTTTCTATGCCCAGTTCAGGCTTAATCCTGTAGGGAAAAATATTGTCAGGGTGTGCCATGGTACTGCCTGTCATGTCCAGAATGTAAATGCAGTCAGCAATGCTCTTGTTGAAGAACTGGGTGTTCCTGACGGTGGCACAACTGAAGATTCACTGTTCACCCTGGAGACGGTGGCCTGTCTTGGCTGTTGTTCACTCGCACCTGTGATGATGATAGGCAATGAAACCTACGGTAATCTGACTCCCTCATCAGCTGTGAGGATCATTAAGGCGATAAGACGCAAAGAGAAGGAGAGAGTATGAAGAACAGCAGGATAATAGTTGGCATGGGAAGCTGCGGTCTGGCAGCAGGAGCAGGCAAGGTGTGGAACACCCTCAATGCAATCAGCCAGAAGCCGGATGCCGGGTTCAGCCTCTCATTCACCAGTTGCATAGGTATGTGCTACCGGGAGCCTCTTGTTGAAGTGATAGATGACAGGGGTTCCGTGATCTATGGCGAGGTGGATGAGACAAAAGCTGCCGAGATAATTGAAAAGCATGTAAATCAAGGGGAACTTATCAGGGAGTGGGTGGTAAAGTCAGATTTTACTGACTCTGCCGATGATGGCTTCTTCAAAGGCCAGTTGCGCATTGCACTCCGCAACTGTGGTATTATCAATCCGGCAAAGATTGAAGATTATATTGCGCATGACGGATACAAGGCTTTGCGGCGAATTGCCGCCGAGCAGATCTCTCCGGAATCCATTATACAGGAGATAACTGACTCAGGCTTACGCGGACGCGGAGGCGGAGGTTTTCTGACAGGGCGAAAATGGAATCTGGCACATAAGGAAAAGGGAGAGAGGAAATATATAATATGTAATGCTGATGAGGGTGACCCCGGGGCATTCATGGACCGCTCACTTCTGGAGGGTGATCCGCACTCTGTCCTCGAAGGAATGATCATTTGTGCACTTGCCATTGGTGCTTCCGAGGGAATAATATATTGCAGAGCTGAATACCCTCTCGCCGTTAAACGACTGCGGGAGGCAATTGACCAGGCAACGGAGAACGGTTTTCTGGGTGAAGAGGTTGCCGGTATCAGGGGCTTCAGCCTGGGTATCCATGTTAAAGAGGGTGCCGGGGCCTTCGTGTGTGGTGAAGAGACAGCCCTGATAGCTTCGGTGGAAGGAAGAAGAGGCATGCCTGACCGCAAGCCACCCTATCCGTCAGAAAAAGGTCTGTGGGACAAACCCACATGTATAAATAATGTTGAAACCCTGGCCAACATCCCATGGATAATGATGCACGGCGCCGGCGCTTATTCCGCTGTGGGAACAAAGGGCAGCAAGGGAACGAAAGTATTTGCCCTTACCGGCAAGATAAGGTGCGGTGGGCTGGCAGAAGTACCCATGGGTATCACAATTAACGAAATTATATACGGACCCGGGGGAGGTATACGTGATGGCAGGCAATTTAAAGCTGTTCAGCTGGGAGGGCCTTCCGGCGGATGCATTCCTGCTTCTCTCGGCGACACAGTTATAGACTATGAGTCACTGACATCAACCGGGGCAATCATGGGTTCCGGGGGTATGGTGGTTATGGATGATACCACCTGCATGGTTGATGTGGCACGATTCTTTCTGGACTTCACCTGCAAGGAGTCGTGCGGTAAGTGCACATTCTGCCGTGTAGGTACAAAGAGACTGCTGGAGATACTCAACAGGATATGCGACGGTGAAGGCAAAATGGAGGATATTGATCTACTCAGGAGGCTCTCCGGTCAGGTAAGGGACAATTCACTGTGCGGGCTGGGGCAAACGGCACCTAATCCTGTTCTGACAACACTTAGGTATTTTGAAGACGAATACAGGGCTCATATTATTGAAAAGAGATGTCATGCAGGCGTATGTACGCGGTTGCTGACCTATACAGTAATACCTGATAAGTGCACAGGATGCACCGTGTGTGCCAAGGAGTGCCCTGTAGATGCAATCACAGGAGAACGCAAGGGCATTCACCTCATAGACCCGGAAAAATGTATAAAATGCGGGGTCTGTTTTAACAAATGTAACTTCGGTGCAATTGAAAAGAAATGATGCAGACTGAGAAAGAAGAAAGAATGAAGGTGACAATTGACGGCAGAGAAGTATCTGTCTCCACCGGAGAAACCATACTTGATGCGGCCCGAAGGGAGAATATCCATATACCCACACTTTGCCATGATCCGCGAATAAAACCATTCGCATCATGCTTCCTGTGTGTAGTGGCTGTTGAGGGCATGAAAGGCCTGCAGCCTTCATGTTCCACTCCCGTTACCGCCGGCATGAAAATAACCACCACGGGTGAAATAATAACAGAAGCCAGAAGGACAGCTCTTGAGCTTCTGGTCAGCAATCATTATGCAGATTGTCTTGGTCCCTGCAAGTTGAAGTGCCCCGCCGGGGTGGATGTTCAGGGTTATATATCCCTGGTTGAAAAAGGATTATACAGTGAGGCTGTGGCTCTTATCAAGGAGACAAACCCGCTGCCGGCGATATGCGGACGCGTATGCGTCAGGCCATGCGAGCTGGTATGCCGCCGTAACCTCCTTGAGGAGGGTAAGGGTGTGGGGATAGACTACCTGAAACGATATGCTGCTGACATGGATATGGCGGCACAGGATCGTTATACACCTGTTCCTGAGACAGATACAGGTAAAAAAATCGCTATTATCGGGGCAGGCCCCGCCGGACTTTCCGCAGCATGGTGGCTGAGACTGAAAGGGCATACCTGCCATATCTATGAAGCAGCGCCACAGCCCGGAGGCTGGCTCAGGTATGGAATACCGGAGTATAGATTGCCAAACGATATCCTTGACAAGGAAGTTGAGTCTATAACGCGTCTCGGCGTGGAGATATTCTGCAATACAAGGTTGGGCAAGGATGTGGGATTTGCCGATATAAACAGCAGGTATGATGCAATGATACTATCTCCCGGATCACAGCTGGGAACAAGGCTGGGTTGCGATGGAGATGAGGCTCAGGGTGTGATGCCTGGCATTGACTTCCTCAGGGAGATGGAGCTCACGGGTGTAAGGCCTGATCTGAGAGGCAGGAAGGTCATAGTGGTTGGCGGAGGAAATACAGCCATGGACTGTTGCCGGACCTCTGTAAGGTGCGGCGCAGAGAGCGTAAAGGTTGTGTATCGAAGGACGGAGAAGGAGATGCCTGCAAATCCTATCGAAATAGAAGAGTCAAAGCATGAAGGGGTAGATTATATGTTACTCACTAACCCTGTCACGGTGATACCTGACGAGGAGGGCAGAATTAAGCAGCTGCGTCTGATACGTATGGAGCTGGGTGAGCCTGATGCATCAGGACGCAGGAGACCCATTGAAGTGCCCGGATCAGAATTTAATATTGAGGCTGATCTCGTACTGGCAGCTATAGGTCAGAAGACTGACCTGTCATTTATCGATGACATTAACAGGAATACGACCCTGGGAGAGTTTCGCAGAAACAAATGGGGGGAGATTGAAACAAATCCGGTTACTCTTGAGACCGGGGTGGCCAATATATTTGCTGCGGGTGATGCTGTCACCGGGCCGGATACAATAATTGGCGCCATTGCCCAGGCACGCAGGGCTGCCCTCTCATGCCACCAGTATCTTTCGGGAGAGCCGGTAGTGGCAGAGCCGGAAATGTTTGTCAGCCAGCGTGAGAACTTCAGACCACCGACCATCACCGATCTGCCGCAGCGTTTTTCTCATCAGAAAAGACATGAAATGCCTCTTCTTACTCCTGGGGAACGCAAGAGCTTCAATGAGGTAGAGCTGGGGTATGCAAGCGAGATGGTTGTTCGTGAGGAGGCATCGCGATGTCTTGAATGCGGATGCGTAGCATTTCCCGGATGTGATCTGCAGCGCTATTCAACTGAATACGGTGCGGTGCAAAAGAAATACGGGGGAGAATTTCACTCTCTGCCGCCTGATGATACACACCCGTTCATAACCTTTGACCTCAATAAGTGTATTCTTTGCGGCAGGTGTGTACGTATATGTCATGAAATGGCAGGAGCTGATGCACTGGGCTTTCATGAGCGTGGATTCAGAACAGTTATAGGACCGGGCCCCGGCCTCAGTCTGACGGATACATACTGCTCATCATGCGGACTCTGCATCTCTACATGTCCTACGGGAGCCATTACAGAGAATACACCTTTCAAGCCGGGGCCTGTGGAGACAACATCATTCGTCACCACTGATTTCATCGGGTCAGAGGGGGCTTCAGTAAGACTCCATCACCGCAAGGACTTCTTTACAGGAGCCGAAGGATCAGCCGGAACAGTAAACACTGACGCTTCAGTAGGAAGGGAGGGTCGTTTCTCATACAGGCTTCTGAATCTGCCACGGCTCAATAAGCCTGTCTTAAAAGAGAATGGCAGTTACAGGGAGATCAGCTTCGAAGAAGCCTACAGGCTGATGGCTGAAAAGATCAAGGGTGCATCAGGTAAGGAAAATGCATTCTTCGGAGGTGCCAGGCTGACGAATGAGGAGCTTTACCTTATCGGGAAAATGGCAGATCAAGCTCCGGAAGGAGCCTTTGCAGGCTCTTTCCAGTACCTGAACAGTGGAGCAGGATACCATGGGGTGTCAGATGAAAACATAAGGGTGAATGATTTAAGCAAAGCGGAAGGATTTTATATCTTCGGCGCTGACCTTCTTGCACGTCACCAGCTTACGGGATTTCGTGTCTTCAACAGAAATTTACCTGAGGAAAACAGAATAACATATATAACTACCGGGGAAAACATCAGGATGGAAAGAAAAGCCTGCCAGGTGATCAGACCCGTGTCATACTTCAGTTTTGTCAGGGCTGTTATCTCATATATCCTCCGCAACAATCTGCAGAATGATATTTTCATAAAGACATGTTGCAGCAACTTTGATGATTTCAAAATGACGATGTTGGCTGCTGATCATGATTCCCTGGCAGAAAAATCAGGAGTCAATGATGAAGTGATAACCGCATTCGCTGAAGAATATAACAAGATGCAGAAAGCGGTTCTGATATTTGCCGAGGAGGATATAGACCCGGCAACGGCTGCAGAGCTTCACAATCTTTCACTGCTGACAGGCAAGAGGGGTAAGGAAGGTTCCGGCCTTCTCTGTCTGAGAAGATCATGCAACAGCCAGGGTGTCATTGACCTGGACCTGGCGCAGTCATGCTCAGAAGATCTGAAGGGTGTAAGGAATATGTTTGTTTTCGGTGAGGACCCTCTCGGACTGGCTGTTGACAAAGAAAAAACAGGGGAGTTTTTTACAGGCCTTGAATTCCTGGTGGTACAGGACTTTAATATGACAGCCACGGCAAAGAGGGCAGACCTGATTATGCCTGCAACATGGGCATTTGAGTCGGGTGGCAGTTATACCGGTTCAGCACGGGTCATCAGTATAAATGAGCGTAACTACACCGGACCTGTAAAACACAGCGGTATCCGGCAGATGGCGTCTGTTTTGACTGAAATGGGCGTAAAGCAGTCCGGTGATGACACAGATGTACATAATGAAATGCTGGCACATATCTCTGAAAAGAGAAGCGGAAGCCATGCTTTTATTATTGCTGACGGGGTTGATTCAGACCCCTTATTCAGGCATGGGTGCAACGCAGTTGCTGCACAGTTTGAGACGCAGATAATCAATGCGGTATGAACTTTAGACTCCATTAATCTTAAAATATTACCTTTGCTATGAACAAAGTGGTAAATATGTCGGTAAAGCAGATTATTTCGGTTCTGACGCTATTTTTTGCAATGCTTGCTCCTGCAGTTCTCATGGGACAGGAGCCGGTGCCTGTGGAAGTATCCGGGCAGAAAATAGTTGTGGAGGGAAAGGTCTGGTTCATACATAAGGTACTTAAAGGACAGACATTATACTCAATCTCGAAAGCCTATAATGTTACAATAAATGATATCACATCCGCGAATGTCATTACAGGTAACGGCATACAGGAAGGGCAGATACTCAGGATACGGGAAGTGATAAAAAATCAGCAGAGTTCAGCAAATGCACCTGCCACACAGCCTAAGCCTCCCGCCACGGTGACAAGTACCACAACACGTCAGGAGAATGCCTCTTCTCAACAGGCAAAACCAAATCCGCAACAGACAAATACTACCCCCAGGCAGACAGATACTCCTTCCCAACAGGTAGTTTCTGAGATGCAACAGGACGACAAGTTCATTTATCACCGGGTTGCAAAAGGGGAGACCCTGTCGTCGTTATCCCGACTATACGGTATTTCGGTGCGTGACCTTAAGAAAGCAAACAAAGGGCTTCTCTACCCGCGTGAGGGAGAATATCTGAAGATACCACGCAGGAAAATGTCGGAAGAGACCGTTCAGAGAATACCTGAACCGGTAACTGACACTGCCGTAACGTTGCAGGCTGATACCCTGATGATCTTTATGGAGCCGGATGATACCCTGGTTTCTGCAGAAACCTCGGTAATAAAAAGGCTGAGAGGGTCTGTAAGAGTCGAAGTATTGCTTCCTTTCTTTCTTCGGGAAAACAGTGTCAGATCGTACATTGATTCCACCCGTACAGACTCAAGGGGAAGCAAGATATACAAAGAAGTATTTCTGCCTGAAGAGTGGGTCTATGATGCCAGTGTTCCGTTTGTAGAGATGTATGAAGGCATGCTTATTGCAGTTGACAGTCTCAGGACTCTGGGGGTGGAGGTAGAAATTAATGTCAGTGACACCGGGGCAGACACTACTGTTGTTAACCGGCTGATCACGTCAGGCAGACTCAGGAATGCAGATCTCATTATAGGCCCTGTATATTCCTATAATCTTCAGCGTGTTGCTTCTTATGCTGCGGAATATGGCATCCCGGTAGTATCACCTGTACAGCTACGTGATCAAAGGATTCTTGATGGTAATCGCACACTTTTCAGATTATGCCCATCAACAGGTGTTGCGCAGGATATCATCGTAAATGAAGTAGCGACCCACCGCAACAGCAACATTATATTTCTTTACTCTGATTCACTGATGATTGATCCTCAGACATTCGGTTTCTGGGAGAAGCTCACTACGGCCATCATACCTGACGGTATCAGGGACAGTACTTTACTTACACAGCACTACTATACAGGGCTGATTCCGAGATATGACACCCATCGTGGTATCTCAGCACTTGAACCTCTATTGCGAGGCAACAGGGAAAATATAATTATACTGGGAACCACGCTGACTCCAAAGGTAAGTGCAGCAATGGCAACCCTTCATACCCTGTCAAGGAAGTATGATATCAAGTTATTTGGATATCCGGAGATAGGAGACCTTGAGACTATTGACCTGCGGTACTTCTATGACCTTGAGCTTATTATTCCATCAGAAAGTTATATAGACTATTCAAGAGCCGCTGTCAATGATTTTCTGAGGATTTTTCGCAAAAAGTTCATGACAGAGCCCACTGCCAGGAGCTTTGCCTGGAGGGGATTCGATATGGCATATTACTTTATCGGTGGACTGGCTCTTGAAGGGCGGTCATTTATTCAAAGTCCACGGGTGTTCAATCCCGAGTTGCTTAGCTATGATTTTGGATTTATTCGTGCCGGTTTCGGTAGCGGATTTGAGAACAGACACATGTATGTTCTTCATTACAAAGATAATATGACCATAAGTGTCACCAATCCTAACGTGATTATACCTTCTCTGTTTGTGATCCCGAAATCAGGATTTTCTGATCCCAGCAGAGATGTGGAAAAAAATTCACTGAATCTTTGAAAATCCCTTTTACGATAATTCCTGGCAAAACAGGGAATGTTTCACACATATCTTTTGTCTAATTACTAAATGGCGGTTGCATTGTACTTCGATCTTTCGGATGAACAGCTGGTTGATCTGACTCTTAATGGAGACCGATTGGCTTTCGGAGAGATCGTTGAGAGATATCAGGCAATGGTGGCGCGAACAGTAAAAGGGATGCTGGGTGATGCCGTCTTTGCTGAGGATATAGGACAGGATGCATTTGTCAGACTTTATAATTCATTATCTGAATTCAGGGGAGAGTCAAAGCTTTCAACATATCTTAACAGGATAGCTATTAACCTTACTCTGAATGAGATTAAAAAAAGGAAACGTTCAGGAGGTATCATTGGTTTTATAGGGAATCACGAAGATCTTGCCAACGATACAGCCGATGAAAATGACCATGACAGAAGAGATACACATGAAATTGTCAACAGAGCCCTGCAATTGCTGGATCCTAAATTCCGAAAGGTGGTTGTCATGAGATTGCTGGAGGGCTACTCAACAAAGGAGACAGCAGAAGTGCTTGGAATGCCCCAGGGTACTGTTCTTTCCAGATTGTCAAGGGGGCAGGAGCAGCTTAAATTGATATTAAGTAAAATGAAATGAAGCCTGAAGAACTTTCAAAACTGTTAAACCTGATTGACGATAGCAATGACGTCACCGGAAATGCAGATGAGTTATTGAAATCATTACGCGATTCGTACAGGTTCTCACCCGGATTCACAACCAGGGTATTGCAGGCAATCCCGTTACGGATACCTTCAGATACCCTTAATGATCTTACTGTCAGGATAAATTCCCTCTTCATGAAAGTAGCTGTTTCAGGAGTGGCTGCAATAATTCTTCTGGCAATTTCCGTTTTCCTGTCAGGCGGCACACTCTCACTTGACTCACTCCTGGGGCTGGGTAATTCTTCAGTAGAAAGTATGATTTGTCTTCTCTCAGGAAATTAATAAAAGCATGAAAATAAAAGCAATACTCATCATTGTAGTGACCCTGGTAATAGGGTTTATCCTTGGAATGCTCACTTCAGCACAGCTACGCCATTCAAAGATGAAAGAAGTCCGCAGATTCGTCAGCGGTAAGGATTATGCTGAGATGATGATAGAGGTAATTCAGCCTGATGAAGCTCAGAAGGCCAGGCTTGATGAAGTCATGAGCAGGTTTTACAAGACCACACGGGGGATGCAGTCTGGTTTCAGAAACGATTTTGATTCAGTCACTACCCAGTTTAAAAGGGAAATAGATACTCTGCTTACAAAAGAGCAGCTTGAAAAAGTACGGGAACTGGAAGCCAGGAACAAGGAGATGATGCAAAGGATGCGCAGGGAACCCCTAGAGCACTACAGACCTCGCGGATCAAGGCCTGGCGGGCCTCCTCCGAGACAGGGAGGAGGGCGCCCAGATTAATTGCCGCAATTCATAAGTACAAAATCAAGAACTATTGGCAGATCATCAGGATTGACTCCATTGCCTGACAGCATCTGGCTGTCATCCCTGTAGATATTAATAAATGCCTCTACTGATATTTCTTTATCTTCCAGAGCCGCAAGGTAATTCTCTGCGGCTTCCCTGGTATCTCCCTGACAGAAAGCGAGGTGCCCGATGTTTATCCTGTCATGTGGTGTCAATCCGGCTTCAGAGAGTCTTTTAAAGTATTTTGAGGCTTCCGTGAGCCTGCCGGTTACCAGATAACACCAGGCTATAGGCCGCAGGATTTTAACGTTTCCAGGACTGTCATATTCCACTTTGAAATAATACTTCAGGGCACTGTCATATTCACCCATATCGAGGTAGCAATGAGCTATCTTAAGTACGGTATACAGATCATCGGGTTCTTTCTCTGCAACACGAAGGTAATTTTGAAGAGCTTCGGAATGCCTTCCCAGATTACGGAGGCATAACCCCAGTTTACGAAGAGTCCAGGATTTAGGATCTATCAGAGAGGCCATCGAATATATTCTAAGAGCCTCCACATAATCTCCGTTCTGCTGATAGCAGTAACCTGTTTTCTCAAATATCTCTGCGTCATCATTCATGTCAGGCAGGAGAGTGAGATATAGTGCCAGAGCATCATCATAATAATCCTTGCTGAAGAAATAATCGGCAAGTGACATTACTGACTCTGCAGAGCCGCATGTCTCCCGGAAGAAGAGTGACCTGTAAATGTCAAGCTTACTGCTGAAGAGGTCTTCAAATTCATCCTTGAAGCTTGAGAGTTTGTAGAATCGATAAAGATCATGAATGTACTGTGCAACAGTGGTTCTGAATATTGCACCCGGGTCAGTCAGCGCATTGTCATACTTCATCTGTTCAAGGCCCTCCAGTTCCATCTTGAATGCCTTGAGCATCAAGCTCTTCTGTGCTGCAGGCAGATGCTTGAGATTAAGTACCAGTGAGAATTTATCTGAGTTGCAAATGAACGGCGTTTTGAAAAGCGCTTCTGCGAGTTCATTGATGCCGGCGCCGAGAATCTCATCATGGAATATTTCATCAACGGCCTTATGATCCGGATAGAAGGGGACGAACCAGTTGCGCAGATTCCTGAAAAAATCAAAATTCTTCAGTCCTGCAAAGGCTGACATATAGACATCCGAGCCCTCCATCTGCAGGTTAGCCAGTTCCTCCATGGTCTTGAAGATCTCCTCGGAGTCCTTGAACATCTCGTGCCAGTCAGGATTGCGTCCTTCTTCACCTGCTTCTCCCAGCAATGAATCGAGGTCAAGTTTCTCCTCTATTTTCGGCTGAAGCTTGACAACCTGGGGGAGTATCTCGTCATGCATTCTCTTGCTTAGTTTCTCGGTCTCCCTTGATCGGATGATCTGGAGAATTACTATACGGCATTTTTCACTGAAATCTTTACGTAATCCCAGTTCTTTGATCAGTTCTTTTACTTCGGGATAAAGAGGCACCCGTTCATCATAATAGTAAAGATTGAGAACAATACCTGTGAGAGCTCTTTCAGAGACATCTTTTGTATCATCATTGAAAAGGGCGACAAGGAGACGCAGCTTTACCGGATCCCAGATGCGAAGGCTGCTGAGAGTCACGGCACTTACATAAGAAGCGATTTCATACCATTGGAACTTGCCGCAATTGCGTATTATCTCAACCAGGCTTTCCTCAGCTTCACCGTAAAAATCGGTAAGCCACAAATGGTTGAAAATAATCTCCGACAGACGTTCTCTCCTGGCAGCCGCATCCTCAGCCGTCTCCGAAGACTTAATATCGGCTGAGGAGAGCATCTCGTCAAGCTGATCTTTAAATACAAGATCATCAACACTTTGAATGATGTCCCCGCCTCTTAGTTTTTCCTCTTTTGCCTCTCTGGTCCTGACATCATAAGTAAACCACCCGGAATGATGTGCCAAAATGTCCTGTTTGATCCTGTCATTAAGCCGAAGTATGCTCTGAAGCAGTTTGGTATATACCTTTTGCCGGTCAGGGTCCTTGATTCCGTCAATTGTATATTTAAGCATATTCCCGTATGTCAGCTTCATATCCTCAAATTCATCCCTGAAGCCTCCAAATGAAACATTATCAAGCATATCAGACATGATGTCAAGGCTCTGTTTAACCTTGCGACGTGCCACGAGATTGCTGACTCTTTTATGCTGTAGTATTATAGCCGAAATATTCATATGCTAAAGATGATGATGCTTTCCGGAAAAATATTGCAACAATCAGGCCACTGCTCTTCTTTCAGAAACTAAATCCGATAGAGACATAGCCCTTGAAGGATTTATAATAGACCTCCCTGTTATAAAATCCCTGCATCATGCCCACCTTTATCGGACCAATAACTGACATATAACCCAACCCGATTCCATAGCCGGCAAGCAATGAAACGCCGTAATTACGGTCTATCTCCTGGATGGCGAAAACATTGGTCATCAGGTTCAGATGCAGGTCCTTCATTACTTCAATATCGGCATCCAATCCAAAGCCTGCAGTGCTTTTAACAGGTATCTGGTTCGCATGAAACCCTACCATTGGAATAGATCTTTGGCCTGTAGAAGCAACTCCGCCAAGCAGATGGAAATTATTGTGGGCTGAAATTGAATCGGTGTTTGATATATAAAGTGCATCACCCTTCAGAGTGAAAGTTGTTTTATTGCTTGCTGAAATATATGATCTGAAGCTCCCCTTCAGGGTAAAGAATCTGTTGAAGGAGAAGTCGGTGCCGTTTTCTTGTGAGCATGTAACTTCCAAACTGTCAGAATGGATGGTGCCGGAGAGAAGCTTGGCGGTTCCTGCATAAAGATTATATATTATACCTCTATTTGGAAAATGCTTGCTGTCAAGGGAATTGACAAGATATTCAAATCCGGTAGTTATATAATTATATGAAAGTCTTCTCATGCCGCAACGCGTAATAAAATCCGGGGCCAGGTGAAGATTTTCAAAATCAGCCGAGAGGGTCATCAAATGATTCAATCCA
>JAQBHM010000154.1:0-13179 GCA_032127795.1 Bacteroidales bacterium
GCCATACGCCGGAATAATGAAAAAAAATAGGGAAAATAATACCCTGAAGATAAATGGCAGTAAGGATCAACCCATAGTAAATAAGAATTCTTAATTGCGGAAAGACCAGGTGATAGGTCATTGTCACACAGAATATCATAAGAGTGACCGCAATGCTTGCAAACCAGTTAATCTTTTTCTGGGTCAGTGAATTTTTATCAATACCAGGGTAACTTAGGATTCTATTTACCCATTTATCTGCTTTATGTAGAATTGCGAAGCTCATTCCAAACAGATCATGTATTGATTATGAGAAACTTAAGCAATTTACTAAATTTTTTTCTGGAATGCAATTTTTTTTAGGGACAGCCTGTATGCAGGATTTCACGGAGAATAATAATTTAATAACTTTGAAACCGTATCAAATAATTCGAATAAAACCAATAACCATGAAACAATCCCTCCTGCTTACCTGTGCGGTTATTCTTCTTGCTGTTTGCTCATGCAAGACGAAACAGACAGAATTACCTGCCTCCGCTGCTATCGATGTCACCCTTACTGCTGATGAGAAGGCAGGAGGTGTCCTGACTCCTGAGATACTTTGGAAATATGGCCGTATCGGGACTATTGCGCTATCTCCGGACGGTTCTGCGGTGCTTTATACAGTAACAAATTATGACCTTGCCACGGAGGCTCGAACCACAAACATCTATTCCATTCCATCATCCGGTGGCACCCCGGTTCAGCTTACCACTGACGGTGGGTCAGGACCACAGTGGATAAACGGAGGAGAAAAGATAGCCTTCATCAGTGGAGGTAAAATAATGACAATGAAACCTGACGGATCTGAAAAGACGGAAGTTAGTGGTCCTGATGACTTTGAGATACTGTCATTCTCTCCTGCCAGTGATAAAGTATATTTCACCCGTCGTGTTAAACTTGACCAGACAGCCAATGAAAAATACAGCCTTCCCAATGCTAAGGTCCGTATAATTGACGATATGATGTTCAGACACTGGAACACATGGAGCGATTATTCATACAGTCATCTCTTCGTAGCCTCCTTTGATGGAACTGCAATATCCAATGAAAAAGATATCATGGACGGACAGCGGTTTGAAACTCCTGATGCCCCTTATTTTGATGAGGCAGAGATAAGCTGGAGCCCTGACGGGAAATATGTTGCCTATACCTGTAAAAAGCTCACAGGACGTGAATACTCGCTGAGCACAAACACTGACATATACCTCTATGATGTAACCACGGGTGAAGAGAAAAACATCTCCGAAGGCAACATGGGATATGACAAATACCCTGTATTCTCGCCTGACGGATCCATGATAGCATACACAAGCATGAAGGAAGCAGGCTATGAGTCTGACCTTTCACGTCTGTTTGTTTATAATATTGCCACCGCGGAACGTAAATGGGTATCAGAAGGATGGGATTACAATGTTGAGGGCATGCAGTGGAACGACAATGAAACTATATGGTTTACAAGCCCGTATCTTGGCACACAGCCAATTTTCAACATTTCACTCGCTGACGGCAAGATCACACGGGTTACCGAAGGGGACTATGACATGGGACCACTGGCATTGCAGAACGGAGTGATTGTTTCAGGCATCATGTCGATGGCAAGGCCTACTGAAGTGGCTGCGGTTGATATGTCAACCGGTGAGTTCAAAATGATCACCGACGTCAACGGGCATATCTATGAAAACATTAAGATGGGTAAGACCGAGGAGCGGTATATAAAGACCCAGGATGGAAAGAATCTGCAGATGTGGATCATATATCCTCCCGACTTTGACCCTGAAAAAAAATACCCGGCACTGCTCTATTGCAAGGGAGGACCACAGGGACCTCTCGGCCAGGGCTGGAGCTACCGGTGGAACTACCAGATAATGGCTGCAAACGGATATATAGTGGTGGCTGTGAACCGTCGCGGCAACTCCGGCTTTGGCAGTTACTGGCGTGAGCAGATCTCAGGCGACTACGGCGGTAAGAACATCCAGGATTATCTTGACGGCATAGATGCCATGGCAAAAGAACCTTATGTTGATAGTGACCGACTGGGAGCAGTTGGAGCAAGCTATGGTGGCTATTCCGTCTTCTACCTTGCAGGAGTGCATAACAAGAGGTTTAAAGCATTTGTGTCACATTGCGGTGTTTATGACAATGTTGCCGAGTACGGTTCAACGGAAGAACTCTGGTATCCTAACAAGGACTATGGCGGTGCTCCGTGGGACAAACCCCAGCCTGCAGCTTACAACAAGTTCTCAGCGCATACAAATGTTGATAAATGGGATACGCCTATACTTATCATCACAGGTGCCAACGACTTTCGCATTCCTTACACCCAGAGCATGGAGGCATTCCAGTCTGCTCAACTCAGGGGTGTACCAAGCCGGCTGCTGTTCTTTGAAAATGAGAACCACTGGGTCACAAAGCCGCAGAACTCTGTAATATGGCAGAAGGAGTTCTTTAACTGGCTCGATACGTACCTGAAGTAGCATAGAGCGGAGAGCAGGGAGCATAGAGTAAAGGAGAAAGGAGAAAGGAGAAAGGAGAAAGGAGAAAGGAGAAAGGAGAAAGGAGAAAGGAGAAAGGGGGCCGAGTGTTAAGAAAACACCATGTGGGGGGCCGAGCGTTAAAAATTTGATCCGCCGGCTGGCTGATCAAATTTAGCGATGGAGCCAGCCTGCAGCGATGACAGCAAGGAGCCAGACTGAGCAGAGGCATCAGGGATTAGGCAATAGGCGGTAGGAAGATACAGTAATCCAGATTTTCCCCTCCTGAGTCAGTAGAGGGGAGCCGGCCCGATTCATCGGGACGGGGGGAGGTCTGTCTGGCTATTTAATGAATCTCACGCAAGCAGGTGCATTGAAGGGGATTGAGTAGCCCATTTCTTTCATGGTTGCGCCCTTTCTATCAGCCGTGAACAGAGATATCATCCCGGACCTCTGGTTGCCAACAATCAGGAATTTACCTGAACCGTCAAGTGCAAAATTACGCGGCCAGTCGCCGCCACAGGAGACATGTCCCTCCAGGGTTAGCAAGCCGGTACCTGCCACTCTGAAAGTCACTATGCTGTTATCGCCGCGGTTGGAACCGTACAGATATTTACCTGATGGAGACAAATGAATGTCAGCACAGTAGCTCTTCTCAGCATAGCCCTCCGGCAGAGTACTCAGGGTCTGTTTCAGGACCGGCGACCTGTCGGTGATATCAAACACAGAAACGGTTGAATTCAATTCATTGATGACATAAAGATTTCTGCAGGCCTTGTCAAGGACCATGTGTCGCGGGCCTCTGCCCTCTTCCAGTTGAATGAACGGAACGTCATAACCTATGAGGATGCCCTCATTTATCTCAGCCCTGAAGATATATATCCTGTCAAGGCCGAGGTCACTCATATAATAGACATCCCTGACAGAGTTGAAAACTACCATATGCGGATGCGATTTTTCACCGAAGAACAGTTTGTCCGTAACTTTCTCAGGTATCCCGGAGTCATTCAGGGCAACGACAGAGAGCGATCCGCTTCCGTAATTTGCCGTTAGAAGGTATTTTTTATCCTCTGTCATTATGATATTACACGGGCCGCCTCCGCCCTGATTCAGAGCTCCCTCTTTTGTGAAGATGTTGGTTCCGGAGTCGAGTCTCAGGGTTGTTATCCCTCCCCCGGGTTTGTTATTAAAGGAGTCTGCCTCGTTCACAAAATAATAAAGTCCGTTCCCTCCGGGTGTGAAGAATGAAGGATTTTCCCCGCAGGTGAATTCGGACAGTAACTCCATGCTGCCTTCCAGATCAAGCTTGTATAACTTTACATCAGCTTGATTTTCAGCCGAGTACCCTGAGACTATAAATAATTTCTCTTCATTGTCGCATGAAGAGATGACAGCGGCGAGTGTCATAAGCAGTACGTTTATCAGTTTTTTCATGTGAAATGATTTAATTTTTCAACGGTCACTTTGAATCCACATGGTTAGAAGAAAATCCTTATGCTTAACTGTATCTGAAAAATATGTGGGTTTCATTAAAAAATCTTTTCAAAAAAATTCACTCAGCCTGGTTGGAGAAACTAAATCCGTAATCCTGTACCCTGTTACAGTTCAGACCTTAAGCCTTCCAGCCACAGGTATCTTCTTTCTCCATTCCATGAGTCCGTATGTTGCCATGAAGAGAAAGATCAGGTATTGCAATGACACCAGCATTACGCCTTTCATAGCGTACATAACTATGCTCATCATATTAACAAGAATCCACAGTATCCAGTTCTCAAGCTTCAGCCTGGCAAGAAGCAGGGAGGCGACTATACTCAGCACCGCTATCATGGCGTCGGTATAGACGAATGATGCTGCCTCGGGAAAGAGATCGGGAAGCCACTGATTGATCTTCCCTGCGAGAGTCCCCATCAGCATAGCTCCGATTATTATTACGGCAAGCCAAATTACCCGCTGTTTGTGTAATAATAGGGTCACCGGTTTCTTCTCCCCCTTGCTGTCGCGGCGCCAGTTATACCACCCGTAGAGTGCATTGCAAAAGAAAAAAACCTGCAGCGCCATGGCTGAATAGAGGTTCACCTGGTAGAAGAGAACAAAGAATAGAACCGCATTGACCAGTGCAAAGAGCCATGTTAAAATATTGGCCCTTGCAGCAAGCCATACCGCGGCCAGTCCCGTAAGTACGGCCAGAAGTTCAAGAAGGCTCATCTGGTAGCCGAGGGCTTCGAAGAGTGTGGTGTCGATGTTGAACATAGGTTCTTAAAGTCGAAAGTCTGAAAGTCAAAAGCCGGAGACACCGTCGACATTCATTTTTTCAAATGTTAGTTAGTTATTAAGGGACTAAAGATAACGGGTAAAGTATAGATTTCAATGTGTTTTTGTTGTTTGTATCAGCAAATTCAGAGCTGTTTTACGGGTAACACTTACAAATTTCGACTGTTTTTTAATTTCAGAGCAGATTGATTAGCTTTAAACCTTGATTTGGACACGATGACACCACGCGAGAGATATCAATCCAGGGAGGCAGAGTTCAGCGACTCTGCAGAACTGCTCCGGAAGCTGTCGGACCGGCTATCAATGGCCCGGCTGGCCGCGTTTGCCGGAGGACTGGTATTATTTGCTTTACTCATGTCCTTCTCGGTCATCGCCGCTGTCGCCACCCTGACAGTGGCACTCATACTGTTCGCCTGGCTGGTGATAAAATACGAAACGACGGAGAAAAGCAGGAAGAGATGCCTGCACCTGGCGGAGATAAACAGGCTGGAGCTGAAGTGCCTCGAGGGAGACTTTTCCGGCTTTAAGACAGGGGAAGAACAAATCGAAAGAGACCACACTTATTCTTATGACCTCGATATCTTCGGAAAGGCATCACTCTTCCAGTATATATGCCGCACCACGAGCAGTCCGGCCTCTGACCTGCTGGCAGAGTACCTGAAGCAGCCCGCAGCACGGGAAGAGATTTTATTACGCCATGAGGCCGTGGCGGAACTGCAGCCGCTGACAGATTGGCGCCAGGAGCTGATGACCCTCGGATACCTGAATGCCGGGGCCGGTAGTAACCCTGCTCCGT
The DNA here is from genome assembly GCA_032127795.1 of Bacteroidales bacterium. Taxonomy (GTDB): domain Bacteria; phylum Bacteroidota; class Bacteroidia; order Bacteroidales; family VadinHA17; genus SR-FBR-E99. Next base: position 5,560 of record JAQBHM010000154.1, read on the forward strand.
TGATTCAATGGCTCGAAAGTGATGATCTATTCCTGAAAACAGGTCGCGAGAGAATAATAACCGGATGGCTAAGCCTAATGGCGGTGGCAGCTGTCATTTCAGTAATAGCAGGACAACCCGCAGCGATTCTCGCCCCAGTGTTTAGTGTGAACTTCATCTTCTATTTCACACGGTTTAAACGAATTTCAAAACTACAGGAACAGGTGAGCCGGTCGTCAGACCTGCTGAAGGCATACTCCGCCATCATCAAAATGATTGAGAACCGCAACTTTGCTTCTCCCCTGCTGCAAAAGCTGCAGTCGGCCTTCATTGATGAGATCCCGGCTTCGAATCGTATCAGGCAACTTTCAAAGCTTGTCGGCAGGCTCGACTGGAGGCTGAACATGCTCATATCAGCGCCTCTCAACTTCCTGTTCTTTTCAGATATCCATTTCTGTCTCGCCCTGGAGAAATGGAAACGCAGACACGCCTCGCTGATACCCGGCTGGTTTGCTGCGATGGCAGAGTTCGAGGTGCTGGCCTCACTTGGCAATATGGCATTCAACAATCCAGGGTGGGTCTTTCCGAAAGTGACTGAAGACTATTTTGTCTTCAGCGCTCAGGAGATGGGCCATCCGCTTATTCCTGCCGCCAGACGGATAAGCAACGATTTTGCCGCAGAGGGAGCCGGGAAAGCCATCATTGTAACAGGGTCGAACATGTCAGGCAAGAGCACCTTCCTGCGCACCTGCGGTGTCAATATCGTGCTTGCCCTTGCCGGAGCGCCGGTATGCGCCTCCGCGTTTACTGTCTCCCATGTCAGGCTCCATTCAAGCATGCGTATATCCGACTCGCTTGAAGAGAATATTTCCTCATTTTATGCAGAGCTTAGAAGACTGCATTCAATAATAACAGAGGCTGAGACTGATCCCAGGGCCTTTCTCCTGCTTGATGAGATACTTCGCGGCACCAACTCCAATGACCGCTTCACCGGGTCAGTGGCATTGATCAAACAGCTGACCGGATATGGCACAGTGGCAATGGTGGCAACGCACGACCTGAAACTGGCTGAACTGTCTGAAGATCTGCCCGGCAAAATTGACAACTACCACTTTGATGTGAAGATCAGCGGTGAAGAGTTATTCTTTGACTACAAACTTACACCCGGGATCTGCACAAGTCTCAATGCATCAATACTCATGAAGAAAATGGGGATAAGAGTATGAATGTCGAAAGGCGAAAGGCGAATGTCCTTAATGTCCTTAAAGGCGAATGTCAAAAGGCTAATGTCAAAAGGCTAAAGTAAAAAGGAGAAAGGCGAAAGGCGAATGTCCTTAGTGTCCATAAAGTCTGTAAAGTCCTTAAAGTCCTTAAAGGCGAAAGGGGGCCGAGCGTTAAAAATTTGACCGGTGGTCAAATTTAGCGATGGAGCCAGCCTGCAGGGAGGGCAGCAAGGAGCCAGACTGCAGGGAGGGCAAGGGAATAGTTAATAGTGAATAGTGGATAGTGAAAAGCATAGAGAAAAAGGTTAAAGGCAAAAGTTAAAGGCAAAAGTTAAAGGCAAAGGATATGGATGATATTGCAGGCTAAAGGACATTTGGCTTTCAGACTCTCAGATCCTCAGACTTCAGACTGCAGGACAGCATGACTGCATGACTGCATGACTGCAAGACTTCAGACTCTCAGACCTCAGACCTCAGCTATCAGCTATCAGCCATTAACCATTCGACATTCGACATTCGACACTGGACCCTCAGACCCTCAGACCCTACCCGATCCTGACCTTGATAACGGCTTTTTTTGCAGGTGCGTTCACCAAAACCTTAATACCCGGTCTGTGTGCATCATCAGGGAAAAAGATGAAGTAAGTTCCGGGAGTGGCATGGAGGAGTTTTTCATCTGTTGATTCCAGGAAGACTATATCCTTTTCTTCAACATAGGAAACCGTCTCAATGGTTTTACCGAGAGGAACAATGCCCATCATCTCTTCGCCTGAGATGATATATTGAATATCAGCATATTTACGGTGGGCCTCAAGGCGGGTGCCGGATTCATCATTAGTAACGTATTCATCAATGATGGCGAACAGATCAGTTCCGTCAAGAGCGTATCTGCCTTTTTCAAGACCTGCCAGGTCTGTCTCCCTGAGAAATGAGAAGGCTTTGTCCCATTGTCCCGGATTGAGTAGGTACAGCCTGTTGAACTCATTGCCATTAATTGACTTGTCAGGTATTATTTTCCTGTCAGGGCGGATTATTGCCTGAAGCATCTTTCTCTTCATTGTTCCTTGACTTTTACTGTTAACATTCGCCTTTTTCCTTTCGACTTTCGACTTTCGACTTTCGACTTTCTGCTTTCGACTTTCTACTTTCGACTTTCTACTTTCGACTTCCTCATCTTTATTCCTATTTTGTCCACTGAAGTATCTGCTCCAGCTTCTCCTCCTCGCCAATCATTCCGTCAATCCAGTTAATAGTTATCCCGCGGCGCTCCATTCCCCGGAACCATGTCATCTGCCGTTTGGCAAACCTGTGTATCTCCGTCTCCAGCTTCTGATACATCTCAGTATAGCTCAGGCTGTTCAGCAGGTATAGCGTAACATACTTATATTCAAGTCCGTAATAGATCAGGTCATCAGGGTGTATTCCTGCATCCATAAGTTGCTGCACCTCTTCGATCATGCCTCCGTCAAGCCGTTCCTTCAGTCTTCTGGTGATCCTGTCACGTCTTATGTCACGGTCAAACAAAATACCTGCTACAAGTGGTTTTATGACCGGAAAAGGATCATGGTCAGACGGATTTTCAAGATAGTACTCTTCAATTTCTATTGCCCTGACAGCCCGTTTGACAGTGTCAACATCAGTCTTGTTATGCAGTCTTTTGTACTTTGAGAGCATGACTGTCAGTTCATCAAGTGACCGGCCGTCAAGCGATAGGCGCAGTTCCTCGTTCACCGGCACCTGTGTGAGCCGGTATCCCCTAACTACGCTGTCAACATACATTCCTGATCCTCCGCATACTACAGGCATCAGCGATCTCCGCTTCATATCGTCGTATACTTTCAGAAAATCCCGCTGATATTCATAAACATTATACCTGTAACCGGCATCAACAATATCAACCAGGTGGCATAGCACCTGTCTTCCATCAACAATATAATCAGACATGTCTTTGCCCGTTCCGATATCCATATCACGATAAACCTGCCTCGAATCTGCACTTATGACTTCGCTTCCGAGGCTGTCAGCAACCCGGGCTGCCAACTGTGTCTTCCCGGTAGCTGTCGGACCGGTTATAACTATTATATCATATTCCGCCGTTCCCATTGTCAAATTAAAGATAAGTCAAAAGAGCTTAAAGTAATGCAATTTTGAGTAATTTTGCCATTCGTAAAAAAAGAGGGGATATGGATTTCAGATTTCTCTATCACAGAACCAAGTACTTTATTATCAGTCCGGTCAAGGCCTGGGAGGTTGTTCATCGCGAGAACAGACCCATGAAGTATGTCAGGGGCAGTTTCTTCCTGCCTCTTATCATTCTTGTTTCAATAAGCTCGTTCTTCGGCTCCATGTTCTTCACCAACAGCACCCTTGAACCGATGTATTCCGTTCTGGTGGCAATAAATGCATTCCTGTTCCTTTTCGTGGGAATCCATGCTTCGGCATATATCATTACCGAAATTACCAAAGCATTGGATCTTGGCCGCGACTTTGTGGTGTCATTCAAGCTGGCGGTTTACTCCCTCACTCCGCTTTTTCTAACTCTTTCAATAAGCCGTCTTTTCGAGTCGCTGCTGTTCATTAATATCCTGAGCCTCTACGGCTTGTATATCTTCTGGATAGGTATGGAAATGATGATTAATCCTCCGGAGCACAAGAAACTCCCCATGGTCATTGCCACCCTGATATCAATGCTGATAATATTCGGCATTCTTCAGATTGCCCTCTCAAAGCTTACCGAGACCCTGTATTTCGCCTTCTTTGCCTGAGATATGCAATGAGAAGGGACAGCAGCAATATTGTTATCAAAAACAGAAGGGCTTCGCATGAATATGAGTTCATTGAGAAGCTTATTGCCGGCATCAAGCTCACCGGTACTGAGATCAAATCAGTCAGGGAGGGACGGGTAAACCTTGCAGACTCATACTGCTCCTTTCGCAATGGAGAAATGTTTGTCATCGGGATGCATATCTCCGAGTACTACTGGGGGAACATCAACAATCATGATCCTGTTGGTGAACGTAAGCTCCTTCTGACGAAAAAGGAGCTGCGCAAATGGGACCGGAAGGTCAGGGAAGCAGGACTGACAATCATTGTCACGAAGATGTTCATCAATGACCGTGGTCTTGCGAAGATCGAAATAGCAATGGCAAAAGGCAAGAAGCAGTATGACAAGCGTGAGGATCTGAAAAAGAAGGATCACGGACGCGAGATGGACCTCCAGGCAAAGGCCAGGGGAAGGTGATCAGCGATGATCAGAAGTTCGGGCTCAGCAGATATCTTGAGTAGAACTGATCAATATATGCTACCGCCTCATCAGCTGTGTCAACTATCCTGAAAATATTCATATCATCCGGAGAGATGTTATGTTCCTCCTCAAGCATCACATTTGTCACCCATTCAAACAGTCCTGACCAGTAATTCTCACCCACGAGGACTATCGGGAAGCGGCCTATCTTCTTGGTCTGTATCAGCGTTATAGCCTCAAATAATTCATCAAAGGTTCCGAAGCCTCCGGGAAGGACGATAAAACCCTGGGCATACTTCATGAACATCACCTTGCGTACAAAAAAGTGATCAAAGGTGATGATCTTGTCACGGTCAATATATGGATTGGCCTCCTGTTCAAAGGGGAGATCAATGTTTATCCCTGCTGACGTTCCTTTTCCTCTCTTGGCTCCCTTGTTGGCTGCCTCCATGATTCCGGGTCCGCCGCCGGTAATGACGCCGTATCCCTTTTGCACCAGGTTAAATGCTATCTCTTCAGCAAGCTTGTAATATTTATTATTGAAGTGAGTACGGGCAGAACCGAAGATAGCTACACTCGGGCCAATGCGCGACAGTTTCTCATAACCCTCAACAAATTCAGAGATTATTTTAAAGACTCTCCATGAGTCTGTTGTGTGTATCTCATTCCACGTTTTCGGTTTAAAGGCCTCCCTTATCAGGTCTGTTGAATCGTCCATCTCTTTTTTTTGAAGTATTCAAATATAGTCTTTTCTATCTTTTCAGTTCCGTGCTCAGGAATTTTCCTGTATAATTACCAGTGACTGCAGCCAGTTCTTCAGGGGTTCCGGTAAACATTACCTCTCCGCCTCCGCGTCCTCCCTCCCTGCCAAGGTCAATAATATGATCCGCCATTTTGATTACATCCATATTATGTTCTATGACGATTACCGTATTACCTCTCTCCACGAGTCTGTCAAGCACTTCAAGCAACACCCTGACATCTTCAAAATGGAGTCCGGTTGTAGGCTCATCAAGTATGTACATTGTCCGTCCCGTATCACGTCTTGCCAGTTCCGTTGCCAGCTTCACCCTCTGCGACTCACCGCCGGAGAGGGTGGTTGAGGGCTGACCCAGCCTGATATATCCGAGACCAACATCCTGTATTGTCTTGATCTTATTATATATAGAAGGGATGCCTTTAAAAAATTCCACGGCATCATTGACAGTCAGTTCAAGGACATCATTTATTGAACGCCCCTTATATTTCACTTCCAGGGTCTCACGGTTATACCTCTTCCCGCTGCAGTCGGGGCACATTACATAAACATCTGGGAGGAAGTTCATCTCTATGGTCTTCACTCCTGCTCCTTCACACCCCTCGCATCTTCCGCCGTGTGTATTGAAGGAGAAGCGTCCCGGACCAAAGCCTCTGACTTTTGCATCAGGGGTCATGGCAAACAGGGAGCGTATATCGGAGAAGACGCCGGTATATGTTGCCGGATTAGACCGGGGTGTGCGGCCTATCGGCGCCTGGTCCACCTCTATCACCTTGTCAATGTTCTCAATGCCGAGTATCTCATCATGCGCCAGGGCAGTTTTCCCTGCACTGTGAAGCTTTCTGGCCAGGGCAGGATGAAGCGTATGGTTTATGAGCGAAGATTTGCCGCTGCCTGATACACCGGTAATACATATGAAGGTGCCCAGGGGAAAGGTGACACTGACACCCCTCAGATTATTGCCCCTGGCGCCGGTGACTGTAAGGCTCTTGCCGTTGCCGGCCCTGCGCCGGTCCGGCATTTTTATCTTCAGCCTGCCATTAAGGTACTTTGCAGTCATGGTGTCAGAAGCGAGTATCTGCTCAGGAGTACCCTCAGCTACCATAACTCCTCCGTGTATGCCGGCTCCGGGCCCCATATCAATAATGTGATCGGCACTTACTATCATCTCCCTGTCATGTTCAACCACTATGACCGAGTTGCCGGCATCACGGAGATTACGCAGTGATTCAATGAGCCTGCGGTTGTCACGCTGGTGCAGCCCGATGCTGGGCTCATCAAGAATATACAGGACGTTCACCAGCTTCGAGCCTATCTGCGTAGCGAGCCTGATACGCTGGCTTTCACCCCCCGACAGTGTCCTTGCCCCCCTGTTCAGCGACAGATATTCAAGCCCAACATCAAGCAGGAAGCCCAGTCTTGACTTAATCTCCTTTAATATCTCTGAAGCTATCTTCTTCTGCTTCTCTGTCATCAGCTCCATGGCTCCCTCAAGGAAGAGCATCAGCTCCGCAAGGTCCATCTCAGCCAGTTCTCCGATGTTTTTCCCGGCAATCCTGAACCAGAGAGACTCTTTCTTAAGACGTGTGCCGCTGCATTCAGGACATAAACTGTACTGTACATACTGTTCTTTGCCCTTGCCGTTAGCCTTGCGGCCATTGACAGCCTCCTGATTCCCCACGTAGTTCACTACCCCTTCAAAAGTCATGAAATAGTTGGAGGTCATTCCCAGGGGTGTGTTGGAGAGCTTCAGCACCTCATCAGATCCGAAGAATATCTTGCTTATCCCCTCCTCGGGAATTTCCTTTACCGGAGTGTCAACCGTGAAGCCATATTTTTCGGCTATGGCTTCTATCATCCAGAATATCCATATATTGCGATACTTGCCAATAGGTTCTATCCCACCTTTGCGGATGCTCAGTTCCGGGTCAGGCATCATTCTCTTCACATCCACCTCGGACACTTCGCCGAGGCCGTTACAGTGCGGGCATGCTCCCTGTGGCGAGTTAAATGAAAAGGTATGCGGAGCAGGTTCATTATATGATATTCCGGTTACAGGGCACATAAGATGCCTGCTGTAATATCGGTGTGTATTGTCAGCAGCATCAAGCACCATCATAATGCCGTCACCCTGGTCAAGGGCCAGCAGTACAGCATCATGAAGCCTCTTCTCAGTTACCTGACCGGCCTGAAACTTATCAATCACAAGCTCAATAAAATGCGATTTGTACCTGTCAAGTTTAAGTCCCGGAGTGATCTCTTTGATCTCTCCGTTTATACGTGCATGGAGGAAACCTTTACGCCTCAGTTGTTCAAAAAGCTCTTTGTAATGTCCCTTGCGGCCTTTTATTACAGGGGCCAGAATGTATATCTTCTTCCCGTTATACCCTGACGCCACCAGATCAAGTATCTGTGTG
>JAQBHM010000155.1:0-10320 GCA_032127795.1 Bacteroidales bacterium
CCCGATGGTAGGATTAGGCCTGAACTATTCCCTTATAAGACAGAATGAGATGACTGCGTCACCTATGAACGGTACGGATATGCTCATGCCTATGGTAAGTGTTACACTGCCCATCTACAGAAAAAAGTATAATGCCATGAAGAGCGAAGCCGATCTGCTGAGGAGGGCCGCTTCACAAAACTACCAGGCAACTTCCAATACACTGCAGGCAGATTATTATAAAGCGCTTCAGGTATATGATGATGCAAAGCGAAGAATGACACTTTATGAAAAGCAGTATCAGCTGGCATCGAAATCTCTGGACCTGGTGATGAAAAGCTTTTCTGCATCAAAATCCGACCTTACTGATGTACTAAGGGTCCAACAGCAGACTCTTGACTATGAACTCAAACAGGTCGAAGCCGTCGCTGACCTGAACACGGCTGTAGCATGGCTGAAGAGATTGATGGCATATTCGCAGACTGAATAAACTGAAAAACATTCTCAAATGAAAAAAATAAAACTATTCTCAAATAAATACCTGTTGTATATTCTCCTGGTAGCTGCCGGCATCTTAATAGGCCGTGCTGTTTTTCATCCATCGTCAAAGACAGCAGAGATACATGATCACTCTGGAGAGACTGAACAGGCTGCTGTGTGGACATGTGCAATGCACCCGCAGATAAAGATGTCAGAACCCGGTCAGTGCCCCATCTGCGGGATGGATTTAATACCGCTTTCTCAGGGCGGAACAAATTCAATTGATCCTGATGCCATTCAGCTTAGCAGTGAGGCAGCTCAGCTGGCCAATGTTCTTACCACAGTCGTCTCTAAGCAGAAGCCTGTCAGGGAGGTGAGGCTCTATGGAAAAGTGCAGGCAGATGAAAGGCTTATACAGAGCCAGGTGGCACACATCCCGGGGCGTATAGAACGGCTGAATGTTAATTTTACAGGTGAATCTGTAGTAAAAGGTCAGGTGCTGGCTGAGATTTACTCTCCTGACCTTGTCACCGCACAGCAGGAATTGCTTGAAACCTCACTGACAAAAGAAATACAACCTGCACTCTATGACGCTGCAAAAGAAAAGTTGCATCAGTGGAAGCTCACTGATGATCAGATTGAAGCCATTGAAACTTCCGGCACACCCATTACAACTTTTAAAGTGTTGTCAAATACAAGCGGCACTGTCACATCTCTCAATGTAAATACAGGAGATTATGTTGGAAGGGGGACATCTCTGTTTACAATAGCAGACCTTTCCAGTGTATGGGTTATGTTTGATGCGTATGAAAGCGACCTTCAGTATTTAAGGAAGGGAGAAAAAATTTCCTTCACGCTTCAGGCACTGCCCGGAAAGACATTCACTTCTGAGATTGTATTTGTTGATCCGGTGATTGACCCCCTGACAAGAGTAGCCAGAGTAAGGGTAGAAACAGCAAACCAGTCAGGCAGATTTAAACCGGAGATGTTTGCCACAGGAGTAGTCTCATCCAACCTTGAAGAATACCGGGATAATATGATTATACCTCGTTCCGCTGTCTTATGGACAGGCAAGCGTTCTGTTGTATATGTAAAACAACCCGGGAGTGAAGGGCCAGTGTTTAAAATGCGTGAGATTGAGCTGGGCCCGATGCTGGGGGACAGTTATGTTATTACAGGAGGATTGTCAGAAGGTGAAGAGATTGTGACAAGCGGTACCTTCAGCGTCGATGCTGCTGCCCAGCTTGCTGGAAAACCCAGTATGATGAACCCTGGCGGAGGAATAGCTACCACAGGCCATGATCACAGTAGTATGAAGCAACCAGCCAGCCTGCGGCATGAGATGTTTGCAGTTTCAGGAAACTGTGAAATGTGCAAAGAGAGAATTGAAACTGCTGCCAGCTCTGTCAGCGGTGTCTCTTCAGCCACATGGGATATCGGAACAAAAGAGGTGCATATTGAATTTGACCCTGGTGTCACTACCCTCGATGCCATCCGGAAGGTTATAGCCGTAGCAGGTCATGATAACGGTAAATACAGGGCTCCGGACGATGTTTACAACAATCTTCCGGAATGCTGCCTGTACCGAAAATAGTCGTATATTCCCTGTTTAATTAGTCAAATATGAAAGATAGGGGAGAACGCTCAGAGGAAATGATGCAGGAGTATTAATTTGTGTTTTATTTTGGAGACACAAGAAAGTATACGGATGATTGAAGTAATTATCTAAATGCAAAAAATCATCAATATAATATTTCCATTCCTTCTTCTGGTTTTGTCATTAAATTGCCTGGGGCAGGACAGTCTGAGGCTGAAAGGGCAGGCTTCGGCCTGGATGCTTTATAACGGAGGCAATACGCTTCCTTTTTATCTGGGAGGCAGGTATATTCCGCAGTTGAACTATGACATACAGCTCAAAGAAGATCGCCATATTGATTTTGAAGACTCTATTAACATAAACGGGAGGTTGGGTATTCATCCTTTTGACACTGCAAATGCTGACGGACAGATAAAACCATACAGGCTGTGGGTAAGATATTCAACAAGACAGCTGGAGATCAGGGCCGGGCTGCAAAAAATAAATTTCGGATCCGCTTCGCTGATGCGCCCGCTGATGTGGTTCGACCAGGTTGACGCCCGCGATCCATTGCGCCTTACAGATGGAGTCTGGGGTCTCCTGGGCAGGTATTATTTCCTGAATAATGCAAATATCTGGCTTTGGGGGCTGGTTGGGAATAAGGATCCACGCGGGTGGGAGTTTGCTGCTACAAATATACATTATCCTGAAGCAGGAGGAAGGATACAAATACCCGTCCCCTCCGGTGAGGCGGCCTTAACCTATCACTATCGGGTTGCAGATACAAGAAATATGGCCGAGCCGGTGCCTCAGTTCAGTGAGATCCGGGAAAACAGGATCGGATTCGATATAAAACTTGATCTGATAACAGGATTATGGCTCGAAGGGTCATGGGTGACAAAAGACAAAGACCTGGGTATACTGACCAACCAGGAAATTCTGAATGCAGGCATTGACTACACATTTGGTATAGGTAATGGTCTGTATATTGCTTATGAACAGCTACTTGCCTCAAATGATCAGAAGCCTTTCAGGTTTCAGAACACAACATCATTCTCACTCGTGTCATTGTCATATCCAATTGGCCTCTTTGACAATGTCAGCGGGATAGTCTATTACGACTGGAAAAACAGAAAAGCTTATAACTTTGTGAACTGGCAGAAACAGTTTAATAATGTAACTTTATACCTCATGGGATATTGGAATCCTGATAAATACAATATCCCTACGCAGGGAACCGGCCAGACTCTATTTGCCGGAAGAGGCATACAGCTGATGCTTGTATTAAATCATTAACATATTGTAATCCGGATGGAAAATTCTTCAATCATCACAATTAAAAGGCTTGTCAAGCGCTTCCCGGTGGGAAAAACCGAATTTACAGCTCTGAATGAGGTTAGTGCAAGTTTCGGCACAGGTGAGTTTGCCGGTCTGGTGGGACCCAGCGGTTCAGGAAAAACAACACTGCTCAATATAATAGGATCACTTGACTCACCTTCAGAAGGCGATGTGACTGTTCTTGGCATGAATGTATCATCACTCAGCCACAAACAGTCTGCAAAACTCAGGAACAGCCATATAGGATTCATTTTCCAGACCTATAACCTCTTGCCTGTATACACTGTCTATGAGAATGTTGAGTTTGCCCTCCTGCTGCAGAAGCTTTCCGGATCTGAGAGAAGAAAAGCGGTGATGGATGCCCTTGAATGGGTGGGCCTTACCGATAAGATAAAGTCAAAGCCCTCAATGCTCTCAGGAGGCGAATGCCAGCGTGTTGCAATAGCGCGCTCCATGGTGAAAAGGCCTGAGATTGTACTGGCTGACGAACCGACAGCAAACCTCGACTCAAAAAACTCGCATCATATACTTCAGACAATGAAGAATCTGAACAGAGAACTGAAGACAACATTCATCTTTGCCACTCACGATGAGAAGGTGATGAAATACCTTGACCGCATTATTTCGCTGGAAGACGGAAGGATCGTCAAAGACGAACTGATACCTAACTCAAATAGTTAAAGTCATGCTGGCCTTTAAATTAGCCTTTAAAAATCTTCTGGGTGCCGGTTTGAGAACCTGGCTCAATGTCTCTGTCCTCTCTTTTGCCTTTGTTGTAATAATATTTTATAACGGGATGATTGATGGCTGGAACCGCCAGAGCCGCATTGACACCCAGGCCTGGGAGACCGGAGAGGGACAGTTCTGGCATCCTGACTACGACCGCTATGATGCCTATACCATCGAGGATTCCCACATGCCCATGTCAGCGGAGATCCTCTCTGAAGTTAAAAAGAAGACCCTGGTGCCGGAGCTCCTGGTACAGGCCACTGCCTTTCCCCAGGGACGTTTGCAGGGAATCATCCTGAGAGGCATTGACCCGGAACAGACCATACTCAAATTGCCCACGGAGAGGCTCGTGAGATCAGATGATGCCGGCTATGCAATCATAGGAAAAAGAATGGCTGAATCAGCCAGAATAAATGTCGGAGACAAGCTGCTTGTGAGATGGCGAGATAAGAACGGCACCTACGATGCCCGTGAAATAGAGATAGCGTATGTCTTTAAAACTGATGTACCTACCGTTGACAGAGGTCAGATATACATGAGTCTTGAAGCGGTTGAGAAGATGATGGGCATGGAAAATGAAGCCACTCTGCTTGTGGCAGGAAAGGATTTCATAAATACCGACCTCCAGGGATGGGTTTTCAGAGACCAGGGTTTCCTGCTTGCCGATATGGACAAAATTATCAAGGCAAAAAAGGCGGGAGGGTTATTCTTGCAGGGACTTTTACTGATCATTGCCCTGATTGCCATTTTCGATACCCAGGTTCTCTCTATATTCAGGAGACAGAAGGAGATCGGCACCTATATAGCATTGGGAATGACCCGCCTTCAGGTAGTAGGCATATTTACCGTTGAAGGAGGCGCTCACAGTATCCTGGCAGCTCTCTTAGGGGCAGCGTACGGTATACCCCTGTTCCTTCTGTTGAACAAATCAGGTATCCCGATGGGGTTCGCGCAGGATGTGGATATGGATCTTCCGATAGGTGACGCAATATTCCCATATTACAGTCTTCAGCTCATATTAATAACAATACTCATTGTAGTTGTATCAGCAACTATAGTTAGCTATCTGCCTGCACGCAGAATCTCTAAAATGAAACCCACAGATGCACTTAAAGGAAAACTTCAATGATAAAATTTTTATTTAAAGGAATTATCAGAGACAGAACCCGTAGTCTGCTGCCTGTAATAGTTGTAGCCCTGGGTGTCTTTCTTACAGTTTTCATGAGTGGATTCCTCAGAGGTGTCTTCGGTGATGTCTCAGAGTTAAACGCAAAATTCACCACCGGTCATGTCAGAATTGTAACCCGTGCATATGCTGAAAACGAAAATCAGATGCCCAATGACCTTTCACTTTTAGATGTCAAACAACTGAAAACTCAGCTTGAAATTGATTATCCCGATATGGATTGGGTAGAAAGGATACATACGGGAGGGTTATTGGATGTACCTGACGAAAAAGGTGAAACAAGAGAACAGGGGCAGGCCGTTGGAACGGCTGTAGATATGCTCACACCCGGTTCCGAGGAGGTTGCAAGGATGAATATTCAGAAATCGATTGTAAAAGGGTCATTGCCTGCTGTGAGAGGTGAGGCTCTGATAAGTGACGATTTTGCTGAAAGATTCAAGGTATCGGTAGGGGATGAGGTAACCCTTTTCGGCTCAACCATGAACGGAAGCATGATGTTTAAAAACTTCATTGTCAGCGGCACCCTCAGGTTCGGGAATACCTTGCTTGACCGGGGAGCTATTTTTATGGACCTCAGTGATGCGCAGCAGGCCCTTGACATGGAAGATGCCGCCAGTGAAATCCTCGGTTACTTTAATTACGGGGTGTATGATGACATCAAGGCTCAGGAAGTTGAAAAATCATTCAATGAGAAGTACAGTCATGAAGATGATGAGTTTTCGCCCACAATGATCAGGCTGGTGGAACAGGAGGGTCTTGGAGATTACCTGGCTCTTGCCGAGAGTGCCGGAGCAATGATGGTGTTCATCTTTGTAATAGTCATGTCTATGGTATTATGGAACACAGGACTGCTGGGAGGACTGAGAAGGTACAATGAATTTGGGGTCCGTCTGGCTCTTGGCGAAGAGAAGAAGCATATATATATAACCACTGTTTACGAGGCCGTCATGATAGGAGTCATAGGTTCTGTTGTAGGCACAACCCTTGGCCTGGCTGCAGCTTATTACATGCAGAACCACGGATGGGACATCTCTGCCCTCCTTAAAAACGTGGGTATGATGCTCCCTTCAGTTTACCGGGCAAAGGTGACACCTGACCTGTTTTACATAGGCTTTATCCCGGGAGTGCTGGCAACGGTCCTTGGAAGCGCCCTGGCAGGATTTGCCATTTACAAAAGAAAAACATCACAACTGTTCCATGAGCTGGAAGTGTAATGAATTACAGACCGGCACATTTTTGTGCCCGCTTTTCTTAAAACTTAAAAATGATATGATGAGAAATATAATTCTGTTGTTCGTTACGGCCCTGATTTTAATGAGTTTCAAGGATCCCGGTGCTGATGTAATAATGGACAACGTTGACAAAAACATGTCTTCGAGGAACAGGGTTTTTGAGTCTGAAATGATTATTCACGGACGACGGGCAAGCCGAACTATTTCTTCGGTTTCATATTCTGAAGGTGATAAAAGATCATTCACGGAATATATCTCTCCGGCACGCGAACAGGGAACAAAAATGCTTAAGCTGGAAAACCAGCTTTGGATCTACTCACCGTCTACAGACCGTATCATTCAGATCTCCGGACATATGTTGCGCCAATCGGTGATGGGCTCAGACCTCTCATATGAAGATATGATGGAAGACAGGAAACTGACAGATATCTATTCGGGAAAAGTCACAGGTAATGAGGAAATTGACGGCAGGAATACCTATGTCATTGAGTTGACAGCCATAGTTGATGACGCTGCCTATTATTCTCAGAAAATATGGGTTGATGCAGAACGGTTTGTCCCGTTGAAGCAGGAGATGTTTGCAAAAAGCGGACAGTTGCTTAAGCGCACAACTCTTTCTGAAGTTAAGCAGGTTCAGGGACGATGGTTCCCGATGAAAATTGTATATAAAGATGTCCTGAAAGAGGGTAGTGGAACAGAATTCATAATGACAAGCGTGAAATTTGATCAGGATATTCCTGATTATATCTTTACAAAGGCGGCACTCAAACAATAAGTGTATCCGGAACGTGACAAGGATCAACATCAAATCTCTTCTGAAGATCATAGGTCTGATCATGATTATTGTATCATTATCATTCCTTTTCTGTATTCCTGTAGCTCTTGCATACTCAGAGCCGGTTGAACCCTTTATTTTTTCTTCAATCATTGCCCTGATTCCGGGAGCGATGTTATATCTTCTTGTCAGGAGTTCAATTACTGAAAAGGTCAATGTCAGGGATGGATACCTGAGCGTTACAATAAGCTGGCTGACACTAATCATTACCGGAACTCTTCCATATTTTTTCAGCGGTTCGATACATGGCTTCACCAATGTACTATTCGAAACAGTATCCGGTTTTACAACTACCGGGGCCTCAATACTCACCGACATCGAGGCGCTTCCAAAATCAATTCTCTTTTGGAGAAGCCTTACACACTGGATAGGTGGGGTAGGGATAATTCTGCTGGTTATCATTATCCTTCCCACACTCAAAGTAGGAGGCTATAACCTGTTTTCACTTGAATCATCAATGAAGCAGAAGATATTGCCCAAGACCAGGTCGGTGGCATACAGGATTCTGCTCATTTACCTTGTAATTACCGTCATGGAGTTTATTTTCCTCAGCCTGGGCGGGATGAACGTATTTGAAAGTATCTGCCATTCCTTCGGTACAGTCGCAACCGGAGGCTTTTCCCCCAGGAACACAAGTATCGCAGGTTACTCACCTTATATTCAATATGTCATTGGAATATTCATGTTCATCTCAGCAATGAGCTATGTGATATTTTATTATGCGGTCACGAGGAAATTCAAGAAATTAAAGGCAAATGAGGAGCTCAGGTTCTTTGTCGTTTTCACCGTTGCCTGTGTCGTCTTCATTACCCTGGTTCTCTATTATAATACTGACAGAAGGTTTGAAGAATCATTCAGGGACTCATTCTTCCAGGTGGTATCGCAGATCTCCACCACCGGTTTTGCCACCACAGATTATATGCTCTGGCCGCAGGTCGGATGGTTCTTTATGTTTTTCATAATGTTTGCCGGAGGATCAACAGGCTCCACTGCCGGCGGCATAAAGATGGCCAGGCACCTTATACTCATTAAAAACCTCCGTAATGTATTTGTGAGACTGCAGCACAGTAATGCTGTTCTCCCCGTCAAAATTGACGGAAGAATGGTTCCTGAAAACATAAACAGCATGATGCTTGTCTTCATTCTTTTTTATGCGGTGATATTTCTCATCGGCATGTCAATAATGATTTTGTCGGGCATGCCAATTTCGGAATCAGCAGGCGCAAGTGCAACTTCAATGGCTGGCATTGGACCAGGTCTTGGTGCTTCAGGCAATTTTGGCAATTATGCACATTTCACCACCGTTGCTAAGTCGACCATGATGGCACTGATGATAATCGGGCGTCTGGAACTCTTCACTATTCTGGCACTTTTCTCACGCTCCTTCTGGACAAACTGACCCCACCATGCCTTAAATACCGCAGGCAGGTCAATTGAAAAAAAGTGTCAGCAGTGAGTATTTGAAGATGAGCCCTGCGAATGTATATATAAATGCGTCTTTTTTACGGTGTTTGAGCATACCCGCTGCCAGGCAGATGACAGGAGAGGATAGAGGCAGTGAATTAAATACGAAGATAGCTATGTTGCCGTATTTTCTGATCTTGGACTCTGCTTTGGTGTACCTGCGTCTGCCGATGAATCTGTCAATGATCCTTTCACTTAAAAGATAGCCTATCAGGTAGTCTATGGTCTGAGCCATCAGGGCTGTTGAAATTGCAATGGCATTCAGTACCCATATATTTACATTTCCTGACAGATAATATATAAAGGCAATCTCAACAGGCATGAAGAGGAAAAAGAGATATCCCGAGAAATTGACAATACCAAAAGACTGAAGACCGTGATCACCTACACCGTAATAAATATCCCGCCCGATGGTCAGAGAGGCAATGGTCATTGCAGCAATTACAAACAGGCCTGTCAGTGCCCACCGTGCTATATCCGCTTTTTTCCATCTTATCTGCACTGCCCGGAGATTTTTATTAAATATAATGAAATATCCTAGACCTCTAATTTAAGGTAAAAATAATCACCACTTCATAAATGGATTCTTCTTCAGTTCTGAATTATAGTAACGACTGATGCCTGTAACCTCATCACCGAGCCATGCAGGTCTTTCAAAAAGTTCGTCTTCAGATTCAAGCTCAATCTCAGCGATTATCAGTCCTGCGTTGTCACCGGAAAATTCATCTACTTCAAAAATATGGTCTCCTTTTCTGACCTCAAACCTTGTCTTTTCAATAAGTCCGGGTTCACACAATTTAAGGAGATCTTCCGCCTCTGCCACAGGTATTTCCTTTTCCCATTCATAACGGGTGGCACCTGAAATAGTTCCTCCACCCTTTACGGTAATGAATCCCCTTGTGCCTTTTATCCTTACTCTCACAGTACGTTCCGGCACTGACGACAGATAGCCCTGGATTATACGGGTCACATTTTCTGCTTCATTCCTGAATTCGCCTTTTACAAGGAATTTTCTTTCTATTTCGTATGCCATTTTAATCGTTTTAGGGTCTGACATTCCGGTGTATGAAATATCATTCCCGGTAAGGTGCTGAATTTACTTTCCGATGCAGAAATTTTTGAAGATATCTCCCAGTATCTCATCACTTGTAATCTTTCCGGTGATCTCTCCCAGGTAGTATATTGCCTGGCGTACATCTGTAGCTATGAGTACGGTGGGAATACCGTTATTAAACCCTTCCATGGCTCTTCCAAGGCATGCAGAGACATTGATGAGAGAATGATAGTGCCTGGCATTGGACACAATTAACTGAGGTGCTTCAAGACTTCCCGTTTCGACTGATTTGAGCAGGTGCTGTTTGAGATCTTCTATGCCCGTCAATTCTTTGGCTGAAATAAAAAGTGGAATAAATTTTCCTGAATCTGTAAGAATCTCTCTTAACCTGCCTGTCTGACCTGTTGTCAAAAGATCTGTCTTGTTAATTACCGCAATAGTCTTCGA
>JAQBHM010000156.1:0-2500 GCA_032127795.1 Bacteroidales bacterium
GCTGCTGGGAGATAAATGCGGAGCTCATACTTTTCCCTATATCGAGGTTGATAACCCGACTGCAATTGTAGAGCACGAAGCCACCACCTCGCGGATCGGAGAAGACCAGATTTTCTACTGCAACCAGCGGGGTATTTCCACGGAAGATGCTATAGGACTCATTGTAAATGGATATGCCCGAGAAGTCATCAACAAACTCCCGATGGAATTTGCCGTCGAAGCGCAGAAGCTTCTGCAGATAAGCCTCGAGGGCAGTGTAGGATAAAAGAATTATACTTGAAAAGAATATGAAACACGATTTTCTGTTACAGATAATTGATCTTAAAGCCTCAATAGACAATAAAGAGATACTCAAAGGGCTGAGCCTTGAGGTAAAGCCCGGAGAGATACATGCCATCATGGGTCCCAACGGCAGCGGCAAGAGCACTCTGGCTTCCGTACTTACCGGACGTGAGATAGCAAAGGTGACCAGTGGCTCGGTTATTTTTGAGGGTCATAACCTTCTTGACATGTCACCTGAGCAGAGAGCCCGCGAGGGTATCTTCCTCTCATTCCAGTATCCCATTGAGATTCCGGGGGTGAGCATGGTCAACTTCATGAAGACAGCTGTTAATGAACAACGCAAACACCGGGGTCTTGAGCCTCTTTCTGCCTCTGATTTCCTGAGGCAGATGCGTGAGAAGAAGGAGCTTGTTGAGATTGATTCGGCATTGACCAACCGAAGTGTTAACGAGGGTTTCTCCGGCGGGGAGAAGAAGAAGAATGAGATCTTCCAGATGGCAATGCTTGAACCCCGGCTCGCCGTGCTGGATGAGACTGACTCGGGGCTCGATATCGATGCCCTGCGGATAGTGGCTAACGGCGTTAACAAAATACGCAAGCCTGACACTGCTGTGATCGTTATCACGCATTACCAGAGGCTTCTTGATCATATAGTCCCTGATATCGTACATGTGCTTTTTGACGGACGTATTGTCAAGACTGCAGGTCCGGAACTGGCACTTGAACTCGAAGAGAGAGGATATGACTGGATCAGGAAAGAAGCAGAAACAAGGGAAGAGTCATGGACTACAGACCAGAAGTAATTAACAGACTTTCAGCGTTATATAGCGCAAACCGCGATACACTGTGGAAAGACTCACCCGAGTTGTTCAACAGGTACCGTGAAGAGGCTTTTGCTGATTTCATCCGTCTTGGAATACCAGACAGGAAGAATGAAGCCTACAAATACACCAATATTGAAAGCTTCATGAATCATGAGTATCATGGTTTCTACCTGCCCACCCCGGATGACTTCGCAGAGGCAGAGAGCTTTCATTGCGAGGTCAAGGACCTGGATGTGTGGAACATGATACTGCTCAATGGCTTTTATCCTAAGGGCAGCGAAGGACTGATGATGCTTCCCGGAGGCCTCTGGATAGGAAGCATGAAGGCAGCGGCAAAACAGTTCCCTGCAATGGTGGAGAAGCATTATAACAAATATGTTGAGAGTGGGAATGATGGCCTTGTATCACTCAATACTGCCCTTGCCTCCGACGGTCTTTTTATTTATGCCCCGAAAAATACAATTTACTCAAAGCCTATCCAGATAGTTAACCTGCTGCATTCTGACAGGGACACGTTTGTACAGGACCGTAACCTGGTAATCGTGGAAGATGGTGCACAACTTACGCTCCTGGCATGTGACCATGCTCTCTCTCCCCAGCAGTTCCTCACTAATACAATCACGGAAGTTTTTGTAGGTCAGAATTCAAGGTTTGACATCATCAGGGTACAGAACCAGCACAATAATGCGGGAAAGATAACGCATACCTTTATACACCAGGAGCGTGACAGCTATGCTTCATCAAACAATGTCACCCTTCACGGCGGGCTTGTACGCAATGCCACCTGGCACCATCTTGCCGGTGAAAATGCCGAGACCCACTCTTACGGACTCTTTCTTGCTGACAAGCATCAGCACGTGGGTAATTTTGTCAGGGTTGATCACGCAGCGCCTAAGTGCAACAGCACCCAGCTCTTCAAGGGAGTGCTTGATGACAATGCTACCGGGGCCTTCAACGGCCAGATTATGGTACAGCCGGTCGCACAGGGCACCAACGCCTTTCAGAGCAACAACAACATTCTTCTCTCTGATGAGGCACGGATGGATACCAAGCCACAGCTTGAGATCTTCGCTGACGACGTAAAGTGCAGTCACGGAGCCACCGTCGGTCAGATAGATGAGAATGCGCTCTTTTATCTGCGCTCACGAGGTATTGATGCCCGTGAAGCCAGGCTCATGCTCATGTTCGGATTTGCCCACGAGGTGGTACAGAATATAACTATCCCGGCGCTCAGGGAGCGCATTGACAATCTTGTCATGCAGCGTCTCCGCGGTGAGCTGTCGCGATGTGCCTCATGTGCCATACAATGCAACTGAAAGGATGGAGCTGAGTAAAACCATAGAAGAGATAAGGGCAGATTTTCCAATCCTGTCACAGAAAGCATACGGCAAACC
>JAQBHM010000157.1:0-8623 GCA_032127795.1 Bacteroidales bacterium
GGAGCCAGTGCTCGTCACCAGGCTCCGGCCAGCGTGCGAGTCGCACGCGCGCCCAGTCGTAGACGCGCGACCCCTTGGACCCGTCGCCCGCGCTGAGGCGCTGCCACGCTTCGGCCGGGATGGTCGCCCGGATGTGCTACCTGTCCCGGCAGACGGCTGTAGGCGTTCAGCAGTATGATATAATATACCAGTGGATTGATAAAGCCGAGCAGGGCTGACCACATTACCTCCCTGCCGCTCATCTTCTTCAGGAGATGGATCTTGCCGGAGAAGAGCACAATAAGAAAAATGACAAAAGTAGAGACCAGGGTGGCTATACCCAGCATTGTGACAATGTGCATCTCGGCCAGTGCTATCTTAAAGGCAGTGGCGATTGTCCCCCACAGAACAACGGCGAGAGAGGCGTATAAAAAGGACTGTGAGCTCCTCTTCATCAGGTCAGCTGATCAGCTCAAAGCCGGTATAAGGTATCAGCGCAGCAGGAATCCTGATGCCATCGGGTGTCTGGTTGTTTTCAAGCAGTGAGGCGACAATGCGCGGCAATGCCAGGGCGCTGCCGTTGAGAGTATGGCACAGGGTTGTCTGTTTGGCTCCCTTCTCCCTGAACCGGCATTTAAGACGGTTAGCCTGGAAAGCTTCGAAGTTGGATGTGGAGCTCACTTCCAGCCAACGTTTCTGGGCGGCGGAATAAACTTCAAAATCATATGTGAGAGCTGAGGTAAATGACATGTCGCCACCGCATAGTCTTACTATACGGTAAGGCAGCTCAAGCTTCTTCAATAACCCTTCCACATGGTTCGCCATCTCTTCAAGGGAGTCATAAGATTTATCAGGATGGGCTATCTGAACTATCTCCACCTTATCAAACTGATGCAGCCTGTTCAATCCTCTTACATGGGCTCCCCATGATCCTGCCTCACGACGGAAACAGGGAGTGTATCCCATATTGCGTATAGGGAGGTCAGTGGCATCAAGAATAACGTCGCGGTAGATATTGGTAATAGGCACTTCCGCAGTGGGGATAAGGTACAGGTTATCGATAGAGGCGTGATACATCTGACCCTCTTTATCAGGCAGCTGCCCGGTGCCGAAACCGGAGTCCTCATTGACAACTATCGGCGGTTCTATCTCACGGTAACCTGCTTTTTCGCCTTCGTCCAGGAAAAAGTTGATAAGGGCACGCTGCAGTTTTGCTCCCTTGCCTTTGTAGACAGGGAAACCGGCGCCGGTGATCTTTATGCCAAGGTCAAAATCAATGATATCATATTTTTTTATGAGGTCCCAATGCGGTGTTGCAGCATCATGCAGCTGAGGCACCGTTCCCCCGCTGCGGACAATAACGTTGTCTTCAGAGCTCTTGCCCGGTGCCACGGAATCATGAGGCAGGTTTGGCAGTTTAATGATTTCGTTTTTCATTGCCGTCTCGGCCACGGACAGATCGTCAGCGAGCTGCTTCTGACGTTCCTTCATTGAGGCTATCATGCTCTTTGCGGATTCAGCCTCGTCTTTTTTGCCCTCTTTCATGAGGGCGCCTATCTGCCTTGAGAGGTTGTTAAGCTCTGCAAGCACAGCATCACTTTCCGACTGCAGCTCCCTGCGGCGGCGGTCAAGATCAAGTATCAGGCTGACAACGGGGGCAGCGTCAAAATTTTTTATTTTCAACCTCTCAATGACAAAAGAGGTCTGTTCGCGAAGCAGGTTGATTGTAAGCATCTTGAAGAAGTTAACTTTTAGTGCCCTGAGGCTCTGTAAAAATAAAAGAAAAACTCCTGAAAATGGACGCCGCAGCGGATATTTTCAGGAGTTATAAATCAGTCAGGATAACTCTTATTCCGTTACGGGTTTAACCGATACGTATGATTTGTCATCACGTTTTTTTCTGAACTCAACGGTGCCGTCAATAAGAGCAAAGAGAGTATGGTCTCTGCCGATACCCACGTTGTCACCGGGGTTATGTTTTGTTCCGCGCTGGCGAACAATAATGTTGCCTGCTTTTATTGTCTGGCCTCCGAAGAGTTTAACGCCCAGGCGTTTGCTTTCCGACTCACGGCCGTTGCGCGAACTTCCTACTCCTTTCTTGTGTGCCATTGTGTGTTATTTTTTTATGTTGTTGTTTTCCAATTATTCTTTTGCCGGTTTTTTAGGGCTCTTAGCTGCCGGGGCCTTCTTATCAGCGGTTTTCTTTGCAGCAGGTGCTTTCTTCACTGCGGCTTCCTTCTTCACAGCCGGAGCTTTTTTCACAGCGGCTTCCTTCTTCACAGCCGGAGCCTTTTTCACTTCTGCTTTTACCTCTACAGCTGCAGGTGCTTCAGCAGGTTTTGCCTCAGCTTTCGGTGCTGCTTTCTTCTTAGCGGTGCCCATGGCGCCGATGGTCATGATCTCTACCTGGGTGAAGTCCTGACGGTGACCGTTTCTCTTCTGGTAACCCTTCCTTCTCTTCTTCTTGAATACGATGACTTTATCACCTCTGACATGAGCGAGAATTTTTCCTTCAACAACAGTGTTTTCTATTACAGGTTCACCGACAGAGACAACTCCGTCATTATCAAGAAGAAGAACCTTTTCAAACTCTACATTTTCCCCTTCAGCAGCATCCATACGGTGGACGAAGATCTTCTTTCCTTCTTCCACCTTGAACTGCTGTCCGGCAATTTCAACGATTGCGTACATTTTCAATCTTTCTTATGTTACTCCGTGGGGCGTCCATGCTCATCTCTGCATGACACTTCTGCGGGCCTCGCCGGATCATCGATTTTCGGACTGCAAAGATATAAAAATTAACTTATTTACAAACGGATGAGAATAAATTATCACCATAAGCCTGTGGATAAAAAATCGGCTGTGAGGGGAGAGATAGATTCAGATTCTTTATATTTGTCATATCAGGCCATGGGCTGAAATTATCTGATCATATGCAGAATAAGCTAATAAGACTTAAGGTTATCGGTATTTCTTACAGTCAGACCCAATCGGGGGCCTATGCCCTGATACTGGCTGAAGAAAACGGTGAACGCCGTATTCCTATTATAATAGGCGGATTTGAAGCCCAGGCAATAGTTATCAAGCTTGAGAACCTTGAGCCTCCGCGGCCACTGACACATGACCTTTTCAAAACTTTTGCCCTTGCCTCGGGTGTTACAGTGGAGCAGGTACTTATCAACAAGCTTAGAGAGGGGATATTTTATTCAGAGATAATATGTACTGACGGCGAAAAGCGTTTTACAATTGATTCACGCACCTCTGATGCCGTAGCCCTGGCACTCAGGTTTGAATGTCCCATATTCATTGAACCGGTTATCCTTACTGAGGCCGGGATAGTGATGAGCACCACTCCTGAGGAGGAACCGCAGCAAAGCGGCACCCCTCCCGGCAAGCAATCCGAGGAGGCCGTGGGTTCTGATTATGGAGAGTTCACTAACGAGGAACTGAAAGATATGCTTGCTGAGGCCATCAGCCGGGAAGATTATGAACAGGCGGCGGCTATACGTGATGAGATGACCAGAAGGGGAACGGGAGAGCAGTAATGAAGAAGATTTTCTTAACATGTGGATTACATGTGACCATCAAAAGAAAGTTATTTACGAATGAAATTTAAATTTTTAATACTTGCAGCAGGACTGATATTTTCTGTCTCTGCCAGCTCAAAGGATTATACCGTCACCTCACCTGACGGTAGAATAGCACTTATTGTAAGTGTAGAGTCAGATATAAGGTGGAGTGTCACCTTTGACGGCAGTGAGATCATTGCCCCGTCGTTTGTTGCCATGAAGCTTGAGACAGCAGCGCTGCCGGGTGACAGGCCTGTCGTTTCCAGGTCTTCCGTGAAGGAGATAAGCACAACTGTCACACCGGTTGTCCCTCATAAGAACAGCATAATCAATGATCACTACAGGGAGCTTACCCTTCGTTTCAGGGATGGTTTCTCACTGCTGTTCAGGGCATATGATGACGGTGTTGCATACAGGTTTATCACATCCAGGGAAGGAAAAGTGAAGGTTTCGGGTGAGACTTTCGGATTGAGCCTGCCTGCCGGTGCCACGGCATGGTACCCACTGGAGGAGAGCTTTATGTCACACAATGAAAGGACCTTCTTCCCTGCAGCGATGGATACTGTCAGTGAAAAACACCTGGCAAGCCTGCCGGTACTCTTTAAATCACTAGGTATTAATATACTTCTTTCTGAAGCTGACATACAGGACTACCCCGGGATGTGGGTCACCGGTAACGGTCAGGGTGGAGTTTCAGGGATATTTCCTGCCTATCCTGACAGGGAAGTGGCCCATAGAGACCGCGATATTTATGTAACCGCACGAAGAGATTATCTGGCTGAGACAGAAGGTACACGCTCCTTTCCCTGGAGGGTATGTATCATCACCCCGGATGACGGAGGTCTTGTTGAGAGTGATATGATATACAGACTGGCAGCACCTTCGAAAATTGAAGATACTGAGTGGATCAAGCCGGGGAAGGTGGCATGGGACTGGTGGAATGCGAACAATATTTACGGAGTGGACTTCAAGTCAGGGCTTAATAATGCAACATACAAGTACTATATTGATTTTGCATCAGAGAATGGAATTGAGTATGTGGTCCTTGATGAAGGATGGTACAAGCTGGGTAATGTGCTGAGCGTGGCTGAGGGTTTTGATGTTGAGGAGCTTTGCAGGTATGCTGCTGAAAGAAATGTCGGGATCATATTGTGGGTTGTCTGGAAGACTTTCTATGACCAGATTGACGACGCCCTTGAACAGTATGAAGCATGGGGCGCGAAAGGCATAAAGGTAGATTTTATGCAGCGTGATGATCAGTGGATGGTGAACTGCTATCATGAGATAGCTGCCAAAGCAGCAGGGCGTCATATGCTCGTCGATTTTCACGGTGCTTACAAGCCTGACGGGATGGACCGCACATGGCCCAATGTAATAACCCGTGAGGGGGTGAAAGGGCTTGAACATAACAAATGGAGTGATGAATGCAATCCTGAGCATGACCTTATCCTTCCTTTCACCCGCATGGTGGCAGGCCCTATGGATTATACCCCCGGGGCTATGGTGAACATGCAGAAGGGGGATTTCTCACCTGTCTTTAACCGTCCCTCAAGCCAGGGAACCAGGGCTCACCAGATGGCAATGTATGTGGTCTATGAAAGTCCGCTGATGATGCTGGCTGACAACCCCACAAATTATATGAGGGAACAGGAGTGCACAGACTTTATTGTAAGTGTGCCTGTCACCTGGGATGAGACCAGGGTGCTCTCTGCAGTTGCAGGCGATTATATTGTCATTGCACGCCGGCATGGCGATGACTGGTACCTTGCCGGGATGACAGACTGGGATGACCGCACCCTGGAAGCTGACCTGGCATTCCTGCAGCCCGGTACCTATAACATTGAATATTTCGCTGACGGGATAAATGCAGACAGACGCGGTGAAGATTTTACGCATTCATCACAAAATGTAACTGCATCAGATAAAATATTAATACCTATGGCTCCGGGAGGAGGCTGGGTAGCCAGGATCACCCTGGTAGAACCTTAGCGTTTGAAAGATCATGAGACAATATCTTGACCTGCTGGACCATGTGATGCAGCATGGTGTTGAAAAAAGAGACCGGACGGGCACAGGGACTATCAGCACCTTCGGTTACCAGATGCGGTTTGACCTTTCCGGGGGCTTTCCCTTGATGACTACCAAAAAACTGCATCTTAAATCAATAATTTATGAGCTGCTGTGGTTTCTCCAGGGGAGCACCAATGTGAAGTATCTTCAGGACAATGGCGTCAGGATATGGAATGAATGGGCTGATGCCGATGGAAACCTGGGGCCGGTTTACGGTTACCAGTGGCGCTCATGGCCCGCCGCTGACGGAACACACATTGACCAGATAGCTTCGGTGGTCAGTTCCCTGAAAACAAACCCTGACTCCCGCCGGCATATAGTCAGCGCATGGAACCCGGGTGAGATAAATAAGATGGCCCTGCCTCCCTGCCATATACTGTTTCAGTTTTATGTTGCTGACGGCAGACTCTCATGCCAGCTTTACCAGCGCAGTGCAGACATTTTCCTCGGGGTGCCGTTCAATATTGCTTCCTATTCTTTGCTGACACTTATGATGGCGCAGGTGACAGGGTACAAACCGGGTGAGTTTATACATACCCTCGGCGATGCGCATATTTATCTCAATCATATGGAACAGGTTAAGCTGCAGCTTACCAGGGAGCCTCTGACACTGCCGGTGATGAAGCTGAACCCTGGCGTGACTGACATACTTTCATTTAAATATGACGACTTTACCCTTGAAGGGTATAACCCACATCCCGGTATTAAGGGAGAAATATCAGTATAGAATGATCACAATTATAGTTGCAGTAACAGAAGACAACGGAATTGGTTTTGAGAACAGGCTTCTTGTTCATCTCCCGGGAGACCTGAAGAGATTCAAACGGATCACGATGGGGCATTGTCTTATAATGGGCAAGAGGACATGGGAGTCATTACCCAGGAAACCTCTCGCCGGGCGCACGAATATAGTTATCACCGACAATGAGCTCGACTGTTTTGAGTGTGCCCTTGCAGCCCGGTCTATTGATGAAGCCCTCTCTTTCTGTGAGGAGGGTAAGGAGGTATTCATCATCGGGGGAGGATCGGTTTACAGGCAGTTCATGCCACTTGCCGACAGACTGATGGTGACACATATACACAAACACTTTGAGGCTGACACATTTTTTCCCGAGATATCTGACTCAGAATGGTATGTATCTGACAAAGAGGAGCATATAACGGACGGGGATGACCCGCTGAGGTTTACATATACAACCTACCTTCGCAAAGAATAAATATTTCTCGCTTTTTCACGTTATCACATTAAACCTTTTCGGTTGAAGTGTAGTCTATGAGAAATAGAACACACAGGAATCAACCTTAATAAACTGTATTATGAAAACAAAAGCACTTATCCTTTTTATGGCACTTCTGGGTTTTATGGCCACATCATGCCAGAAGTCAAAGCCAATTGAGGAGTCAAGTATTGAGGCTGCTGATGATGCCGCCTTTTCTGAGACTCTCTTTGATGATGTCTTCGCATCGGTTGAAATAGCCTCATCCATTGCTGAAACCATGCTCAAGTCAGCGTCGGTGACTGATACATGCCCGCTGATTACCGTGACATTTCCTGATCAGGGGTTCTGGCCAAGGTCAGTTGTCATTGACTACGGTGAAGGATGCACGGGCATTAATGATATTGTCCGCAGTGGCAAGATCAATATAACAATTACCGGTCCGAGGCGGGTGGCAGGGTCATTACGTACTGTCACCCTTGAAAATTATACATGCAATGAAGTAAAAATTGAAGGCACAAAAACGGTTGAAAATTTAGGACCGAATAATGCCGGCAACGTAGTTTTCTCAGTTACTCTTGCAGGCGGGAAGATCACTCTGCCTGATGAGAGGTTCATCGAGCGCAGCTTTTACAGGGAGAGGGAATATGTAGCCGGATATGCCACATGGAACCCATGGGATGATGAATGTATGATCACCGGTATTGCAACCGGCATTAATCTTGACGGACTTGCATATACGCATACAATAACAAATGCCTTGCACTGGACAGCTGTCTGCAGGTTTATTGTCAGCGGCACGGTAAGGTTTGATGTAGAGGGCATTGAGCCCTTTGATATGGATTATGGAGATGGCAACTGTGATGCATTTGCAACCATAATAAGAGGTGATGAAACCAAGGAGATTACGCTCGGTTTCAGACATCCGAAGATCATCAGAGGCAGGTAATTTACAGAGACAAAAAAACCCGTCTGCCATGTGGCAGACGGGTTTTTTTATGATGCTTTAAGCACTTTCATATCCACCCTTTCAAGTTTATGGGCTGCATATTCAGTTGAGACTTCAAATTCCTTCACATCTTTTGACGGCAACTCAAACATGGCGTCCATCATTATAGCTTCGCATATTGCTCTAAGTCCCCTGGCTCCGAGTTTGAACTCAACCGACTTGTCAACGATATATTCGAGTGCTGCAGGATCGAATGTGAGGTCAATACCGTCCATGGAAAACAGTTTTACATACTGTTTGGTAATTGCGTTTTTCGGTTCTGTGAGGATAGACCTCAATGCATGGCGGTCAAGGGGTGTAAGGTGAGTGAGCACAGGGAGACGTCCGATTATCTCAGGTATCAGGCCATAGGCTCGCAGGTCCTGCGGTGCTATATACTTCAGCAGGTCATCCTTATCATAACGGTCGCGTGAGGTGCTGGCATTATATCCGACAACGGTCGTATTCAGCCTGTGTGCGATTTTCTTTTCTATGCCCTCAAAGGCTCCGCCGCATATGAAGAGTATGTTTTTGGTATCAACGGGTATCATTTTCTGCTCGGGGTGTTTGCGGCCTCCCTGCGGTGGCACATTGACAATCGAACCCTCCAGGAGCTTCAGCAAGCCCTGCTGTACACCCTCTCCTGAGACATCGCGCGTAATGGAAGGGTTATCACCCTTGCGTGCTATCTTGTCAAGCTCATCAATGAAAACTATGCCCTTCTCAGCAGCCTTGACATCATAGTCGGCATTCTGAAGAAGCCTGGTCAGGAGACTCTCAATATCTTCACCAACGTAGCC
>JAQBHM010000158.1:0-3467 GCA_032127795.1 Bacteroidales bacterium
GGTGCAAATATAAATATTTTTTCATTTTACTCATCCTTCTTTTTCTTTTCAGCTATTATTTTTATATTGCATCAGATGTCAAAAAACTGAAATGAAATCCAGAATCGAATTAGAATATACACTTAATACTCCTACACGAGTCCTCTTTGACCGCCTCAGTACCCCGGAAGGGCTGGCCGAGTGGTTTGCAGATGACGTGAATGTCGAGGGTAATATTTTCACCTTCCTGTGGGACGGCGTCGAGGCACGAGCAAAACTGTCTCATCTGAAGGAAAACAAATCGGTCAGATTCGAGTGGCTCG
The DNA here is from genome assembly GCA_032127795.1 of Bacteroidales bacterium. Taxonomy (GTDB): domain Bacteria; phylum Bacteroidota; class Bacteroidia; order Bacteroidales; family VadinHA17; genus SR-FBR-E99. The sequence goes on from JAQBHM010000158.1 coordinate 303, forward strand.
ACTTTGCTGACGCCGATGCAAACTTCTTTGAGTTCCGAGTAGTAATACATGAACTCACCGGTGACACCGCCCTTCTCATAACAGACCATGCCGAGGAAGATGAAACAGAGGACTCCAGAGAACTCTGGAATTCCCAGATAACGAGGCTCAGAAAGGTCCTGGGAATCCCCGAATAGGATGTGCTCTTTGCATCTTTCTCAAAAATAGAGTACGTTTGCGTCACAATAAAAAGAATGAAAAAAATCGATCTTTTCATGCTCAGATCGTTTGTCGGACCATTAGTCCTAACATTCTTTATTGTTCTCATAATTTTCATCCTCCAGTTTCTCTGGATGTATGTAGATGAGCTGGCCGGCAAAGGCCTTGAGCTGAAAGTCCTCGCCGAACTCCTCTTCCAGTTCTCACTCACTTTCGTCCCTCTTTCCCTTCCGCTGGCAATACTCCTTGCATCACTGATGACCTTCGGAAACCTGGGCGAATTCATGGAGCTGACAGCCCTTAAATCATCAGGCATACCGCTGCAGAGGATAATGATGCCACTCTTCATCCTCGTAGGATTTCTCTCTGTTGCATCATTCCTGTTTGCAGATTATATGCTGCCCCTGGCAAACCGGCGGGCACGAACTCTGCTGTATGACATCAGGCGCAAACGTCCTGAACTGAATATCCAGGCCGGAACCTTCTATAACGGTATTGACGGATTCAGCATCAAGATCACCGACAAGGATGCTGAGACAAACAGGCTCGACAGGGTCTATATATATGACCACCGTAAAGGATCCGGCAACAATGCCGTCATCTATGCAGACTCAGGGTATATGGTCATAACACCTGATGAAAGCGGAATGATCCTTAAACTCTTTAATGGTTATTCATATAATGACCTGGAAGAGAAAAACGTACCCGCCGACAAGAAGAAATATCCCTTCCGTCGTGACAGGTTCAGCGAACAGACAATGGTCATTGAGCTAACAGGCTTTGGACTTGACAGATCAGGTATTGACCTCTTCAGGTCTAACTATGCCATGCTCAACACCCGTCAGCTCGGCTTTTTCATTGACTCCCTTGATGACAGGTTCCATCGCCGCAGTGAAAGTTATTACAGTGACTTCAGCAAGACAAAGCTGTACTCAAACTTCTCCTATTCGGGAATGCCGTACCAAAAGGACAATATGGATACGGGGGGCGATACTATTCCTGATTCAGCAATGGTGACAGCACGGCAGAAGTTCAACTGCCGCGAAATATTTGATACACTCACACAGGTGAACAAGATCAGTTCGGTGAACAGGGCCCTCAACAGTGCCAGAGATGGCATCGCCTTCATCTCGGAAAAGAGTGAGTCACTGACCAATGAAGCCAAAAACCTGAAGAAGTACGAAGCTGAACTGTACAAGAAATTCACACTACCCATAGCATGCCTTGTATTCTTTTTTATCGGAGCACCGCTGGGAGCTATTATAAGAAAAGGAGGCCTCGGTACCCCTGCAGTGATCTCAGTGCTTTTCTTCGTCGTTTACTATGTGATCTCCCTTACCGGCGAGAAATTCGCCAAAGAACTTATTATCAGCGTTCCTCTGGGCATGTTCGCATCAACGATAATACTGCTGCCCATCGGCATTTTCCTGACCTACAAGGCAACAACAGATGCAGCTATCATGAATGCAGAGACATATATCCTTTTCTTCCGTAAGATAGGTGCATTCTTCACAGGGATCAAAACGGCAAGGGACAATGAAGATACTGGTCCTGTCATCTAAACCCCCATGGCCACCGCATGACGGCGGGGCTGTTGCCACACTGAGATGTATCGAAGGTCTGATCCGGAACGGCGCCTCAGTCTCCGTGCTGGCAATGATCACCCAAAAACACACTTCCCCGGCAGACACTACTCCAATTCCACCCTCTGCTCCTGCCAGCTACCGGAAAGTAAGCGTAAACACCTCCCTGAAACCCCTCAGCCTCCTTTACAACCTTCTTTTCTCCACAGCACCCTATGACCTTGTCAGGTTCCGCTCTGCCGAATTCTCGTCCAGGATTAAGCAAACACTTGAAGAGGAAGATTTTGATATCATACAGTGCGAGGGACTTGTCTTCTCCGAATACCTCGATGAGATTCGGGCAATAACCTCAACACCGGTTGTACTCAGGGCCCATAACACTGAACACCGCATCAGGGAAATGATGGCCGAGCAGTCATACAGAACCGTCGAAAAAGCTTACCTGAGAAATCTTGCAACACGGCTGAGAAAAAAAGAAATGACAGCAGCAAACAAATTTGATGCTGTCATACCCATCTCAGCAACTGATATGGAATGGTTTGCCTCTGTGGCACCCGGCAAACCCATGATGCTGATGGAAACCGGCACTGATGAAATGCCTGTGCCGCCAGAAGTGAAAAACGGAGATCCGCGGGTGGGATTTATCGGAGCACTGGACTGGAGACCCAATGCTGACGGTCTCTTATGGTTCCTGAACAATGTCTGGCCTTATGTTTCAAAACGTATGCCCGGAGCATCATTTCATATCGCAGGAAGAAACGCCCCTGAGAAGCTTCGGTTACAGTTGACAGGACGAAATGTGATATACGAAGGTGAAGTTCCTGATTCCCTGTCCTTTACTTCTTCCATGAGCATCATGACTGCTCCTCTCTTTGCAGGCAGCGGTATGCGCATAAAGATCCTTGAGGCAATGAGCCTCGGGAAGGTGGTGGTGGCAACACCCGTGGCAGCAGCAGGCCTGCCGGTGACTCACAGAAGGGACATACTTATTTGTGAAGACCAGTTCATGTTCAGTTCAGCAATCATCGAAGCCCTGGGCAGACATGATCTGAGAAAAGAGATATCGGACGCAGCATACGAGCTGGTGAGACAGAAATTCAACAACCTGGAGTTGACAAAACAACTCCTCAGCTTCTACAATGACCTTGCCGATGGCCGCTGAGATTATCTTTTGGACCTCCGCCGGGATGCTGGTTTATACCTACCTCCTGTACCCTGCATTTGCTTTTTTTTCTGCCGCCATAATCAGAAAAAGGAAACATATCACCACTGACTCAACCTCAACCTCAACCTCAGCCTCAGCCTCAGACTCAACCTCAGCCTCTGCCTCTGCCTCTGCCTCAGCCATGCCCTTTGCAAGCATTCTTATGCCGGTGCATAACGA
>JAQBHM010000159.1:0-5049 GCA_032127795.1 Bacteroidales bacterium
AGGAAGAGATCCAACAAATAAGGAAGTTGCTTCAGAGGCCTGAAAACCGTAAGGCCAATCCTCAGTATGATTTAATGGATCGTACTATTGAAAGCTTCCCTTAAAAAAGGGCCAATAAACTTTAAGTATTAATACACAAAGGGCACAACGACCAGCCATTGTGCCCTCTGAGAATGCTCTTATGGGTGTCTTTTATTTTGGTAAAAAGTTCTCCAGCACCCACAGATCTTCTGTGCTTCCCATATAAAGGCTATATACAAAATGGCGATTGTCGGGATTAAGTGCGAAGACAGCCAGTCTATGAGTGGAGAGATCCAGTTTTAAAGGTGTCCCTCCCTGCGCTGAAACCCGCCATATTTCTGTGCCTTCCCAGAAGATTATGTAACTACCGTCACTAGACCATGCCAGGTTGTATCCCCAACCACCCGGAATTTTTGCTAATCCACGACATAGCTCCTTCGGTTCTCCTCCATTGAGAGATACAGTCATCAGAGAGTTGCCCTCCTGGTACACCACTTTCCGTCCATCCGGTGAGAGGTCGTAGTTTGTGGCCCAACGATTGTCAACTTTGACAACTTCAGACTCCTCGCCGTTATCGAGATTGCGTTTCATGATGCTTGTCGCATCCATATTCACGAACACCAGAGTCTTTCCATCAGGGCAGATATGGGGGCACAATCCTTTGTCAGCCAACCTGGTGATCTGGCTTGTTTCTGCATCAATTCTGAAGATTCCGTTATCTGGCCCTGTAGTAAGCCCGAAAGCGATTATGGAACGGCTGTCCGGTGCCCAGGAGTACGAGTTAACGTAACGAAGAGGTGGAGACAGAAATCGTTCTTCTCCGGTATCGGCAGAGCGGATGGTGAGGATATTGTTGCCGGGTCCGATGGTACCCCGCCGTGAAAAATACAGCAAACTGCTGCCGTCTGGTGACCATACTGGCACGTCCGGATAGCCTGTGTACCGAGTAGCAACTGGTGTGGGCGGTTCTATTACCTTGCCGGTTTCCAGATCGACTACTCCACTGATGAGGCCACCTGAAAGGGTGTAAGTCTTGAAATAAAATGAGCCGTTGGGTGCAAAGCCAATAATCTCTGAATAATAACCGAAGTCCTTTTTCAGCAGTTCTGGTTCTCCTTGCTGTTTTCCCCCGTTGATGCCGACGGTCCATATGTCCCAGGTACCTGAGCGGTCGCTGAGGAAGAGAAGACTTTTTCCATCAGGTGTCCATCGAAGCAGTTGATCCTCTGCGGGATGTGCTGCAACAACTACCTCACTTCGTCCATCGGCTGTCATCACATAAACTTCGCCATGTTGAGGGTTGCCCTCACCTGCAAAGCCGTCTGCACTGAATGCTACAAATCGTCCATCGGGCGAGAAACGGGCCCTTATAGACCAAAACAACCATTCTGAAATATTCCTCAGGACATGGACTGAGCCGTCCTCTGTCGAGATCATCGTTAGTTCCAATGCTTCTCTGCCTTTCCTGCGAAGTGCGAGGATGGAAGCGGCGTCTGGCGATAAGTCCATGGATCGGATGTAATAGTCTTTTTCGCTGTATAACGTACGAAGGCCTGAACCATCCAGGTTCCTGATCCGCAGTTGAGTAGGCGGTGTGCCGATGGAGTCCTTAGGAAGCCAATCGTACACGATTTGTTTCCTCTCGTTTAAGAACTCCAGAAAATCGTAAGGTGCTGGTGTTTCTGCATCTGCAGCCCCCTCCTTATTTAGGATTCGGCTCGTTTGTCCTTTGGCAATATCGAATTGAACTATATCACCCGTTTCTCTGTCTATATGGCTGATGTATCTGCCATCTGTATTCAAGACCCCATAGACCTGGGAAGCGTCAGACAGAATCCGACGTGAGACATGTCCCCCGGAGACAGCAGGAATACCTAGTGCCGCCAGCTTAGCCTTTGCCATGGCTACCATCTCGGTTTGATCGGGATATGTGGAGACTAAACGCGCGAAATACTCATTGGCTTTTTGTTTGCCCATTTTTTCATTGACTAATCCTAAATGGTACAGGGTTTTAGCTGCCACCTGGCGATCATCAGGATATTTTTTCAGAATATTCAGATAGAGTTCAACAGCCTTATCGAGGTTGCCTGTTACTTCTTCCTCATAAATTGCTGCAGTGAGCGATACCGATGCCTTGTTGTCCTGGGCGGAAAGTGATCCTGCCAGGAGTACAAGGGCCATAATTAAAATCAGATGTGTCTTCATAGGTTGGATAATTTTATTATAAAGGTATCACCACCTTGTGTTAAGCATATGGGCTCCTGGTTAAGTTTGGTTAAGATTGGGTGAAGATTCACCGGGATTGAATTTATATCCGGCACCCCTGATGCCGGTAATCCAGTTCGATTGCTCCGGACCATCTTCAATTTTTTTCCGCAGATTGGCAATATGAGTATCCACAGTTCTTGGTGTTACATAAACCTTATCACCCCAGATGCTCTTAAGAATGTCATCTCGTCTTAGTAAATTACCGGCATGCTGCATAAGCATCTTCATCAGGGTAAATTCAATCGTGGTGAGTTGAACTGGTTCACTGTTTTTTGTAAACATGTATTTTGAAGGATCCAGCTCGAACGGGCCAAACTTAAGTGTAGATGAGGCTGTTTGCTGGCTCCTGATCTCCGACCGGCGCAGCAGGGCTTTGACACGGGCGTGGAGCTCAAACGAGCTGAATGGTTTTGTTACATAATCGTCTGCTCCAAGCTCAAGACCGAGCACCTTGTCAAATTCCTGACTCTTTGCTGTAAGAATGATGATCGGGGTGCCTATGTCGCGCCGCCTCAATTCCTTGCATATCTCCAGCCCGCTCAGTTCCGGCAGCATCAGGTCGAGAATTATAATGTCGAGGTCAAGATCAATTGCCTTTTCGAGTCCCTCAGTACCCGTGACGGCAGAGTCGACCAGATAACCTTCAAATTTAAAATCATCCTCCAGAGCCATCCTGATAGCCGGAGCATCTTCAATTATTAAAATCCTTTTCATAATTCAGCATTTTTATTAATTGGCAGATGTATACAGAAAGTGCTTCCTTTCCCCGGACTGCTTTCAAGAGTCAGGTGTCCTTTGTGGGCCTCCATAATTTTTCTAACAATTGTCAAACCTATTCCGCTCCCCTTTATTCCTAACCTCTGCGTTTCATCACTGCGATAAAAGCGGTCGAATATTTTTTCCTGATCTTTACCTGGAATGCCAATCCCGTAATCCTTTACGCAAACCAGCAATTCATCATCTTTGGAAAGCAAGCTGATATCAATTTGTCTTGATACCCCGGAAAATTTTATTGCATTGTCAATCAGGTTATAAAAAACCTGTAGAAGAGCATTTTTGTCGGCCCTTACAATCGGTACCTGGTCAGGATAACTGTACCTGATATCAAAGCCGGGTTTTGTGAGCCTTTCGCGGGTTGATTCGAGAAACTTAAGAAGAAGCTCATCCAGATCCAGATCTATAAAATCGTATTTCTTTCGACCTTCATCCATACCTGAGAAATCCAGAATATTATCTATCAAATGACTGAGGTGTTCACTTTCCTCCAGCATAGTGGAATAATATGCCGATTTGCGCTCCTCTGTCTCGACACGGTTGTGAGCAAGCATTTCAGTCATCAAGCGGATTGAAGTGAGCGGACTTTTCAATTCATGCGATACATTGGAAATGAATTCTGATTTCAGTTTATTCAGTCTGAGTTCTTCGTTAAGGGTATAAATGGTAAAAACAAAACCAAGTACCATGAGGAGTGCAATCAGAATAAAAATAAAAAGATATATGCCACTTCCTGATTTCAATAGTGTGGCCATGAAGCCAGGCTTATTTTCATTTAGCAGTAATTTCAATTGGGGAAGATTTTCGGAAAAAGGGAAAGAAAGATAGCTGGTTTCTTCCTTAACAACCCTTGAAAAAATAAGCCTTCCGCTATTATCTTCAATCTTTACGTTTATTGATGAGTTTGGATTGAGCTTTTGGATCAGCTTATCTGAAACAGATTTCAGATAAGCCGGGAAATCAATAACCATGCAGATTTGCGTGCCATTGCTTTCAGCCCGTGATAAATATACAGCTGCAAGCTCCGCTGAATTAATCGGGTTACAGGTTATCCCGTTATTGATGCCATTAACAAGATTATTACTTTTATTCAGGTATAGATCTGATCCGGAGAATATCCGGATAAGGTAATCAGTTCGGGCTCTTTGAATTTCGAGTTCCGCCAACAGGGAGTCCACAACGGAATCTGTCTTTGGCATGATCTCTTTGAAAGACTGGTAAAAAAGGTCGAACTGATCCACATCATATTCACAGGCAGGATGAAGTAATAGCTCAAGACACTGCCGGGAATTCTCCCTCATTTCATCCTGATTACCAATGTCTTTGTTAATCTTCAATATTTCCAGACTGGCAATCAATCCGAGCGGTATTTGTCCGTTTAGCAGGCGGTCAGGGTAATCCTTCAGGATCTCATAGTATTTTGTTTTAGCCTGGTCAGGCTGATTCAGCTTCTTATAAAGCCGGGCTGAAGCTATATGGGCCAGGATTTTTTCTTCGGGATTAGTCGTTTTGAGGATTCTTGCCTGATAGAACCGAAGCGCTTCCGAAAAACTGCCTTCGATAAATTCCAGCCGGAGACCTTCCTTCAGGTTTTTTGCCGGACTTACCTGCTCAAACTTTACAGTAAGATGTCCGGAAGGCAGATAAAGAAGTTGATGGATTTTGAGTTTTCTTGAGCCTGAGGCATCTTTGACAAACAATAAAAGCATTGTAGGATCACTCTGTCCGGAAATGGTAATGATTGAGTCAGTACTCTGTTCGCTCATGACCTGCACCAGGCTGGAATCAATTGCTGTGAAGAAAGAGTGACTCTCCATTTCAAGCTTCCTCCTGCTTTCCTTCTCACGAAGCGCCTGGTCGTTACGAATGCCACGGTAAGCCAGATAACCCAGAATTATACCTGGAAGAACTACTGCCAGGATATAATAAAGTACGATTTTTCGTCTTCGTGATCCAGAATTTGAGGTTTTCATGGATGTCGAATAG
>JAQBHM010000160.1:0-2630 GCA_032127795.1 Bacteroidales bacterium
CGGGGGGCAGTGAATTCAGTTTTTCAAGGATACGGGAACGACTCCAGTAAAACTCAACGTTGTCTTTGAAGATGATATATATGAATGACATCCCGAACATGGAGGTGCTCCTGATGGTTTGAACACCAGGGATACCCAGAAGAGCTGTTGTCAGAGGGTATGTCACCTGGTCCTGGATGTCCTTTGGCGATCGTCCCATCCATTCAGTTGCCACTATCTGCTGGTTTTCACCTATGTCAGGAATGGCATCCACAGGCACAGGGTCACGGGGAAGAAACCCGGTTTTCAGTTCGAATGGCATGGTAACCAGTCCCATTACGACAAACGCTATGAGGAATATAAAGGTAACCAGCCGGTTTTCCAGGAAATATTTTACTAGTCTGTTAAACATTGCTACAAGGATCTGATAATAAATAGAAATATTTAAAAGGCCGCCGGCCATAAAGAATCATCTCCGGCGGCCTGCAGGAATCAGGGTAGCAGTCATCTGACTGCCTGAACCTTATTTCGTTCTTTCGTATTTACAGCAACCTGGAAGCTTGGCATAGATATCATCAGGAGCTTTAAACTTCTCTGTATCATGTCCGACTGCAGCAATCTTTTTGCTCAGGGAATCCTTACTGGTTTTGGCAGGGTCAAATGTTACGGAAAGCAATTTTGTTTTTGAATCCCATAATGCTTCTGTAGCTCCGGCTTCTTTTACCGTGCTTTCTATGCGATTCTTACACATGTCACAATTACCCCAGACCTTGAATGATTCAGTTTTCATGGCCGTCATATTTGAATGGTCATGAGTCTGGGCACCAGCGTTAAGGGATACACCCAGCACGAATATTATTGCAAAAAATATTTTTAAGGTTTTCATCTTCTTGAAATTTTACGATTTTACAAAATGGAATAATAACAATATATCATATGTAGCTGATACATAAGATTATTGAGATCAGGATTCGTAAAAATCAAATACGATAAACACAAATGTTCTCCAGGGAGACCAAGCTTGTCAGAAAGCCTCCCGGCGGGTGGAAATTTGTATAGGATGGTGTGGAAAAGACTGATATTGGATAATGGGCGTGTGCCGGTGAAAATATTGATTTTGAATTGAACCGGATATTGTAATCCGGAACCGGATCCGCCATTGTAAATATATTGACAACACCGGCAATATTAATATGATTCTCGCAGCAATGGTTTGTAAGGTGACTTCCGGGTAAGGGGCAGCCTTCTTCGTTGCCCTCCATCCCGCATGATGCTAATTGTCCTGACAGCGACACTTTGGCATCAGCAAACCTGCCTCCGCAATAATGAGTGGAGATCACAGCCTGAAATCCTGTAAGCAGGATTGTCCAGACAAACAATATTGAGATTGTCTTTTTCACTGATACTTTAACATAAAGGAAATGAAAAAGTTCGAAAAATTACTTATCCCCCCTAACAAACAGGGAATTAGCCCTATGCTCTATGCTCTATGCTTTCCTCCGCACCTTCGGCATTTAAATCCCTATACATCACGCCTGTAAGCTCTACCGAGAGATCCCAGAGTCTGGCGGCAACATCAGGATTGAAAAGTGCAGTCTCTTCACCTGTAATGACAGGATATCCTCTATGATTTTTCCAGCCATCAGGACCGATAAACTCACCTCCGCTAAGATTCGGATGTAATGCTGCAAACAATGTAGGCAATGCCCCCATGTCAGCAGGTTGCGCTACCAGCTTCATCATCTGTTTGACAATCCAGCCTGCCTCCTTGCCAGATCCTCTTGAAACAAGGTTTGTTGCTGATATGCCCGGATGGCATACAATGCTTTTTGTTCCGGAACCAATCCTTTCCAGGCGATACTGCAACTCAATGCCAAAGAGAAGATTTGCAATTTTGCTCTGCCGGTAAAAGGTCATCGGATTATACCCTTTAGACCCGTCAAGGTTGTTGAAATCAATGCGGCCTCCCCTGCTGGCTATGCTGCTGACAGTCACAATCCGGGATTCCGGAGTTGCCACAAGCATTGACAGGAGGAGTCCGGTGAGGGCAAAGTGCCCCAGGTGGTTTGTTCCAAACTGCAGTTCGAAATTGTCTTTTGTACGGCGGTATGGAGGCACCATTACACCGGCATTATTTATCAGCAGGTCAAGCCGGCTGTAATGTTCTGCAAACTGGGTGGCAAACGCACTTACGCTGCTCAGATCACCCAGGTCAAGATGCATGACGTTTACCCTTATCACGGGACCGGTATTATTTATCCGGGAAGCAGCCCTGTTACCCTTCTGAATATTTCTTACGGCAAGGATAACTTCGGCTCCTTTCGAGGCAAGAGCAGCCGCAGCAGCGAGGCCGATACCGCTGCCACCGCCGGTAATTATTATTACTTTTCCTTCCTGACTTCCAATATTGTCTTCATTCCATTTGGTCATAATCATACTTTTTTTGCCTGATGAACTCCTTCAGGAGTTTTACAGAGGCCGCAAAAGTAGACATTATTATTCAAACAATACGCTGGTGGCATGATGCATGGATAAAAGGTAGGTGTGTTCATTCCAGACTATTTTGCCCTTATACCCGGAATGTTTCAGTTTTGGGGCCCTGTCTTCATTTTTGACCGAAATGCATCAAGACTGATAACAAACCTGATCCT
>JAQBHM010000161.1:0-4915 GCA_032127795.1 Bacteroidales bacterium
ACAGCGTTCCCACATAGGTGATAGTGAATTTTGAAGGCAGAGTTGCAGGAATACCTTCAAAATCTTCTTCATCAAAACCGTTAGGCAGTACGTGGATCTTCTCTTCTATATTTTCTGCCTTGGAAGCAAAAAGCGATGCAAGAGAATTCCCTACTGTAAGTATTATATCGGCTTTTGTCAGAACACTCTTTTCCAGCGCCTTATCTGCCATCCGAGCCAGCAAGCCGGGATGGAACATTTCATAGTAGTAAATATCCGTCCATGGATCACGAAAGTCTGCCACCCACTTTATATGAGGGAACCTGCGCTTGAGTTTAAGCCCTATCAGCTGCGTCGAGTGCGGAGGGCTGGTGGTAATAACATGGCTGATATTTTCCTCCCTTATCAGGGCGGAGGCTTTTCGGAATGCATATCTGTTCCAGCCTCTGCGGGGATCGGGAATAAAAAAATTACCTCTGATAAAGCGGCTGAAAGCGCTCTTCTTACCTTTTTCATTTCCTGTGGCAAAGCCGGCAGAGGGTATTTTGGAAGGGTCTTTGCTGTAGAGCGAAAAGTAATTTGTCGCCTTTGTCCTGTGTACGTCGATATCTATCGGGACTTCATCATTCAGTGTGGTGTCAGTGAACGGATAGGCAGCATATTCAGGTTTTACGGTAAGGACAACAGGCAGCCATCCGTAAGAGGGCATGTATTTCGCAAATTTCAGCCACCTTTGTACGCCGGCTCCACCGCTTGGCGGCCAGTAGTAAGTGATTATGAGCACTTTTCCCGGCATAGTTGTTAATTAAAGTTTTTTGAGTTGTTCCCTGAGGCTGACTTTATCGGCAATAATGTCTCTTAACTTTTCAATGGGAACACGTTCCTGCTCCATTGAATCGCGGTACCTGATGGTTACAGTCTTATCCTCCACTGTCTGGTAATCTATTGTTATGCAATAGGGGGTTCCTATTGCATCCTGTCTCCTGTAGCGCTTCCCGATTGAATCTTTCTCGTCATACTGGCAGTTAAAGTCGAATTTGAGACTGTCAACAATCTTATGTGAGATTACCGGCAGCTCATCCTTTTTCACCAGTGGCAATACTGCCAGCTTGACCGGGGCCAGCACGGGTGGTAGTCTCAGAACAACCCTGCTGTCAGGCACACCATTTTCTTTTGTCAGGTCTTCCTCGTAATAAGAAGCTGATATTACCTGCAGGAACATGCGGTCTACCCCAATTGAAGTCTCAATCACGAATGGCACATAAGATTCATTAAGCTCAGGATCAAAATACTGCATTTTCTTTCCGCTGAATTCCTGGTGCTGTTTAAGGTCGAAATCAGTACGTGAATGGATACCTTCAACCTCCTTAAAGCCGAAGGGAAATTTGAATTCGATGTCGCTCGCTGCATTGGCGTAGTGAGCAAGCTTGTCGTGATCATGAAAGCGGTAATTGGTTTCACCGAAGCCAAGAGCCTGATGCCACTTCATTCTGGCTTCTTTCCAGTGGATGAACCAGTTGAGTTCGGTGCCCGGCTTAACGAAGAACTGCATCTCCATCTGTTCAAACTCCCGCATGCGGAAGATAAACTGTCTTGCCACTATCTCGTTTCTGAAGGCTTTTCCTATCTGCGCTATACCGAAGGGAAGACGCATGCGGCCTGTTTTCTGTACATTCAGGAAATTCACGAAAATACCCTGGGCGGTCTCAGGTCTCAGGAATATCTTCAAGGCACCATCAGATGTTGATCCTATCTCAGTAGCAAACATCAGGTTAAACTGTCTTACTTCGGTCCAGTTACGGGTGCCTGAGACCGGGCAGGCAATTTCAGTGTCTATTATTATCTGTCTCAGTTCAGTAAGGTCACTGTTTGTTACGGCCTCAACAAAGCGCCGGTGAATCTCGTCACTTTTCTGTTTCGTCTCCACTATACGGGGGTTTGTGGCCCTGAAGAGCGCTTCGTCAAATTTTTCGCCGAATTTTGCCTTTGCTTTTTCAACCTCCTTCTCAATCTTATCCTCAAATTTTGCAAGGTGGTCTTCAATCAGGACATCAGCACGGTAGCGCTTCTTACTGTCTTTGTTGTCTATAAGCGGGTCATTGAAGGCGTCAACATGACCTGATGCCTTCCAGATGGTGGGGTGCATGAAAATGGCAGAGTCAAGTCCCACGATGTTCTCATGCAGCAACACCATGCTGTCCCACCAGTATTTCTTGATATTGTTCTTTAGTTCAACGCCGTATTGTCCGTAATCATAAACCGCTCCAAGGCCGTCATAAATCTCACTTGAAGGGAAAACATATCCGTATTCTTTACAATGAGAAACAAGTTTCTTAAAAATATCTTCCTGGGCCATTTTTCCTAATAATTGAGCTTATTAACCGCGCAAAAGTAATCTAAAATCCGCTGTTTTACAATCGGCATGAATGTCTGAAATCAATTTGTATATTTGCTCTCCATTGCTGAAAGGTCAAGCAGGTGAAAGTAAAATATGATTTTCTTGTCATCGGTTCCGGACTTGCAGGTCTCTCTTTTGCCCTGAAGGCTGCCGCATACGGAAAGGTATGTGTTGTGACAAAAGCCGGGCTGGAAGATACAAATACTCATTATGCCCAGGGAGGAATAGCCACTGTAATGTATTCTCCCGATTCATTTGAAAAGCATGTCAGGGATACAATGGTCGCCGGCGCAGGATACTGCAATGAGAAGGTGGTAAGGATGGTGGTCAGTGAAGCCCCGGCTCGGATCCGTGAGCTGATTGAGATGGGTGTTGATTTTGACAAAAAGTCTGACGGGAGCCTTGACATGGCCATGGAAGGCGGGCATACAGAGCACCGCATACTCCATCACAAAGATTCAACAGGGGCTGAAATACAGAAGGTTCTTGCAGCCAGAGTGAAGGAGAACAAAAACATAGAGATCTTTGAAAATCATTTTGCAATTGACCTGCTGACACAGCACAGTCTTGGTGAATATGTCACCAGGGAGTGGAGGGATATAAGGTGCTTCGGAGCATATGTGGCTGACCTCAACAACCAGAGAGTAAAAACTATCCTTTCCAAAGTCACCGTTCTCGCGACGGGAGGCCTGGGAAATATTTATCTTACCACTACCAATCCGGAGGTTGCAACAGGTGACGGCGTTGCCATGGTCCACAGGGCCAACGGCATCATAGAAAATATGGAATTCATACAGTTCCATCCCACATCGCTATATAATCCGAATGTCAGGCCTTCATTTCTTATCACTGAAGCCCTCAGAGGCTTTGGGGCAGAACTGCTCAACAGGGAAGGAGAGAAATTCATGCCAAGGTATCATGCAAGGGGCTCCCTGGCTCCGCGTGATGTGGTTGCCAGGGCCATAGACAATGAGATGAAGCTGAGAGGTGATGATTATGTATGGCTTGACTGCACACACCTTGACGGTGAAGAGCTGAAATCGCATTTTCCTCATATTTATGAGAAATGCCTAACAGAGGGTATTGACATAACTTCTTCATTGATACCTGTAGTTCCGGCTGCACATTATTCATGCGGAGGTGTGAAAGTCGATATGAACGGAAGGAGCTCAATAGACCGTTTGTATGCAATAGGGGAGGTCTCTTCTACCGGCCTGCATGGCGCCAACAGGCTTGCCTCAAACTCTCTTATTGAGGCGGCAGTATACAGTCACAGTGCCGTTGCAGATGCCTCAGCACGCATAGGTGATCTGACATTCGAAGACAGGATACCCAACTGGAACTATCATGGTACAACGCATCTCGAGGAGATGATCCTTGTGACCCAAAACTATAAGGAGATGCAGATGATCATGAGCAATTATGTCGGTATTGTAAGATCAGATCTCCGTCTGGCAAGGGCAAAGGCAAGGCTGGAAATAATTTACCGCGAAACGGAAGACCTCTACCGCAGGTCAACAATATCAAGAAAACTGATTGAACTTCGAAATCTTATTGCAGCAGGTTACCTTGTCATAAAAATGGCTCAGAACAGGCAGGAGAGTCTGGGTCTTCATTACTCAATAGATTATCCCGCCCGCCCGGGATCGGAATTTTGACAATTGAACAGATATGGAAACATTTGAAGAAGCCATAACACCCGGCAAGGCAGAGGACGGGTTCTTAACAGCACCATTTAAGGGAAAAAATGCCTTCTGGAGATATCTGGTTGGTTCGGTAATACCTTTTTTAGCCTCAAATATTATCGGAGCCATTCCCCTTGTAGTAATAATGTTTGCGGCTTCAAAAGGTGGCATACTGACAACAAAGGGAGGCATGCCGGATTTCGCTGCTATGGGGGTAGATCTTAACCTTGGATTTTTCCTGTCAGTGTTTCCTTTTATTCTGGCTTTCCTGACCTTTGTATATTTCTTCAAACCCATACATGAACGCCCTTTCAGAACTGTAATTAACGGAGGGAAAAGTATACGATGGGGAAGGATATTTGTTTCGGCAGGTGTATGGACACTGATATCTGCAGGTTATCTTTATTTTTCAATAAAGGCTGATCCCACAAATTTCACCCTTGTAAATACATCTCATTCACTGCTAATACTTGCCCTCCTGGCAGTTCTGCTCATTCCTTTTCAGGCAGGATTTGAGGAGGTGCTTTTCAGAGGATACCTGATGCAGGGATTTGCAGTGCTGGCGCGAAACAGGTGGGTGCCACTTGTTGTCACCTCGTTGCTTTTCGGAATGATGCACGGCCTGAACCCCGAGGTAAAGGAGTATGGATTTATGATTATGATGCCGCAGTATATCTTCATGGGACTGATCTTTGCAATTCCTTCACTGATGGATGATGGCATTGAGATCGCCATTGGTGCTCATGTTGCAAATAATGTATTCCTGTCTGCTCTACTGACACATAAGGACTCTGCCCTGCAGACACCGGCCATGTATGAGCAGATCAACATATATCCCTGGAAAGAATTTGCC
>JAQBHM010000162.1:0-6523 GCA_032127795.1 Bacteroidales bacterium
ATCTTCTCTGGCAGACTACCTGCCCCTTATATTCTATATTCACAACTTTGTATTTATCCCATCCTGCCAGTGGCATTGCTTCACGGTAAAAGACAGCGAGGTTGTCAAATTTCTCCTGGTAATTCTCCACCTTGCCCAGATGGATAATATGATTCCCCACCCGCGGCACCATCTCCACTTCGCCGTCACGGGCCATATACAGATGATCTATCATCGCATTCCAGAAGCTGTCTCCGTTTATGAATTTCACCAGCTCAAAGGCTTCGACAAGGTCTCTGGTCTTCTCTGATTCATATATGTTGGTACCGTTCATCTGGTTCGGATTGAATATCATGTCTATTTCAAAGACATGCAGCCTCGGGGTGTAAATGTTATGACGTCGCATTATCACTCCTTCACGGTCAACGAAGAAATCACCGCCATAGCTGGCAATGACTCTCATGACCGGCTCACGCTGGTCAGCATAGACATGCATCACATTGTCAGCTGAGAAAAAGACCTCTGCAACGCGCAGTTCTTTCATGGTCTTTAATTTTTCCTCAATATCAGCAATGGATATCTCATTTACAGGCACACCTTTGACATGTATGCCTGTGGACCTTATCAGGTCCATTATGTCATTCCTGTTGACAAACTGGTGCTGCGATGAGTCGACAATAGTGATCTCTATTCCCCTGCAGACAGATGCACCCATCCTGGAATGGATGAACAGGGGAGTGAGAATGACATACACGCCTGTCAGAAAGGTCAATATCTTCATCAGCAGACTCATCCTGTTCTTTTCTTTAACATTGCGGTCAGTGGTTCAACAAAGCGGTCGATATCGCCGGCACCGATGGTTAGCAGTACCCCTTTTACGGTCTCTTCAACCGCGGTGAGCAGTTCCCCGCCGGGTACCACTTTCACGTTCCTATTCTCCATCAGTGCTGCAATCATATCCGATGATACTCCTTCCATGGGTTTTTCACGTGCCGGATAGAGCGGCAGCAGCAATATCCTGTCAAGCCTGTCGAGGGCTTTTGCAAATCCTTCAGCAAAGTCACGAGTGCGGCTGTAGAGATGCGGCTGGAAGATACCTGTGACAGGGCGTCCGGGATAAAAGTCATGGACAGCGCTTATGAGGGCATTCAGCTCCGCGGGGTGATGTGCATAGTCATCTATATAGACAAGGTCCGAAGAGGTGAACCTGACATCGAATCTTCTCTGTACGCCACGGTATAACAGCATGCCGTTTCGTGTCTCCGCCGGGGTGACACCGGCCAGTGTTGCTGCTGCCACTGCCACAGTGGCATTCAGAATATTTATCTTACCCGGTAATAAAAGCCTGATACCGGTTATAGTCTCTCCCGGGGTTTTTATGTTGAACTTATAAAATCCGTCTCCCTTTTCGATATTTTCTGCCCTGAACGAAGCTCCCTCACCAAAGCCGTATGTATGGACGGTCACTGCCTCAGGCAGACTTAATGCTGAAATAATATCTTCATTGATTATCAGAGTCCCGCCGCGGCGAACCTTATGGCAGAACTGGCTGTAGGCTTCCACCATCGCTCCGGGAGTGCCGTAGATGTCAAGGTGGTCAGGGTCAATGGCGGTGACAACGGCAATCTGTGGGCTGAGTGTCAGGAAGGAGCGGTCGAACTCATCGGCCTCCATCACGGTATATCTGCCCTGGCCGAGCAACAGGTTAGTATTGTAATTGCGTGATATGCCGCCCAGGAATGCTGAGCATCCCACGGCAGAAGCTGTCAGCAGGTGTGCAGCCATGGCGCTCACGGTAGTCTTGCCGTGTGTGCCGGCAATGGCTATGGTATCGGTCTCACGCGAGATGAGGCCGAGTATTTCTGACCTTTTGTAAATGGCATATCCCTTATCAATGAAGAAATTCAGGAGCAGACTTTCCTTAGGAATTGCCGGGGTATACACTATCATGACCTTATCGCGTTCCACCGGTTCATCGAAGAGTGCAGGCAATGTTGAGAGGTCATCTTCATAGGTAATATTGCAGCCCTCATCCTCCAGTGCAGATGAGACGGGACTTTTAGTCCTGTCATATCCGCAGACGGCAAATCCGCCTGCCAGAAACCAGCGTGCCAGGGCGCTCATGCCAATGCCTCCTATGCCAAGGAAGTAGATGCCTTCTATGTTGTCAAACTCCTTCATCTTACAATCAGTTTAAGCACCTCACGTGCTATAACCTCGTCTGCATGGTGGTCAGCCATCAGTCTAATATTTTCTGAAAGGGATGCGCAGCGCCGGGTGTCCTTTACGAGCGCCAGGGCGGTGGGCACAAGGCTTTCACGGGCTACGGCGTCTTTTACAAGTATTGCTGCTTCCCTGTTAACAAGGGCCATAGCATTGTGTGTCTGATGGTCTTCAGCTACATTGGGTGACGGCACAAGGATTACCGGTTTGCCTGTCAGGGCCAGTTCGGAGATGGTGCCGGCGCCGGCACGTGAGATGATCACATCAGCGGCGGCATAGGCAAGGTCCATGCGGTTGATGAATCCCATCACCCTTATGTTCTGAGCTCCTGCCGCCTCAGTCTGCTCGCGCATGCGGTCATAATAATGACTGCCTGTCTGCCATATCACCTGCACCCCTGCTTCCTCAGTGAGGCCTATGCCGCCGCTGACACTGCTGTTGACCGTGCCGGCGCCCAGTGAGCCGCCAAGGACCAGTATCACCGGCCTGTGAGGATCAAGCCTGAAGAACTCCAGGGCCTCACCCCGCAGGGAGCCCAGATTGTCAAAGGTGTGCCTGACAGGATTGCCCGTCCTGATTATCTTTTCTTTCGGGAAATATCTCTCCATGCCGTCATAGGCCACACATATCCTGGCTGCCTTTTTCGCCAGCAGCTTGTTTGTTACCCCGGCATAACTGTTCTGTTCCTGTATCAGGGTAGGTATATTCATGCGCTGTGCCTGTTTGAGAACAGGTCCTGATGCATATCCGCCCACTCCCACAACGACATCAGGAGCGAATCTCCGTATTATCTTCCGCGCTTTCAGCATGCTTCTGAACAGCCTGGCTGCTACGGATATGTTCCTCGGGCTGAGGCTCCTCAGGAACCCTGCCACAGGCAGCCCTTCAATATCATATCCCGCCTCCGGCACCTTCTGCATCTCCATGCGTCCCTCGGCGCCGACAAAGAGTATCTCTGCCACAGGCTCCATCCGCCTGATGGCATTGGCAATGGAGATAGCAGGGAAGAGATGGCCGCCGGTGCCGCCACCACTGATGATGATCCTGATATTTTTTCCGCCATCTGCCATGCCGTCCTTTATATCCCTTTTAATATCTCCTTCCATCTTAGCCCTCATGCTGCATCCTTGTCAGTTTGTTCTATATCAGAGAGCTGCTCCTTTCGCAGTCGCGCATTCATCACCCTTGACACACTCAGTATGGCTCCCAGGGAGAAGCTGATCATCACCACCGAGGTACGGCCCCAGCTGATCATCGGCAGTGTCTGCCCGGTGACAGGGAAGAGTCCTACTGCTACCAGCATATTGGTAAAGGCCTGGAAAACAATCATTATGGTCAGCCCCAGTACCATCAGTGCCGCAAAGGCATAGTCGCACTTACGCGCTATCTGAACCCCCCGGAACATTAGAGCGAGGTAGCAGAGAAGAAGCACCGTTGCCCCGAAGAGCCCGTATTCCTCCACTATTATGGCAAAGATGAAGTCAGAGTTCGACTGTGGCAAAAGGTTGCGCTGGGTGCTGCCGCCGGGGAGCTTCCCGAAAAGCTTGCCCGTTGAGATGGCAATCATCGCCTGGTTAGCCTGGTAATCAGCATCAGGTGAACCTGACTTGCTGAAATGATTCTCAAGACGGCTCTTCCATACTTCCACCCTGTTGTCATCCTTTTTGAATATCATCAGCATGGTGGCAAAGAGCAACACCGTCACCAGTCCCATGCCGGCATATGCCACGAGGAACCTGAAAGGCACACGCCCCACGAAGAGAATGATCATGCTGATAAAGAATATCATGAGGGCCGTTGAGAGGTTCTCAGACATTATCAGCAGGCACACCAGTGCCACCGGGGCCACAAGCTTGACAGTCACCAGCCTGAAGTTTCCCAGCTTGTTCTGATATATGGTCAGCCCGCGTGCCAGGTATATCACCAGCACCACCTTGGCAATATCAGACGGTTGTATCCGAAGGCCTATGACAGGTATCTCCAGCCACCTGCTTGCCGCATTGATGCTCACCCCGGCAACAAGCGTCACTCCAAGAAGCACTATAGCTACCACAAGCCCAAGGGTAGCATATCTCATGTAATTGATATAGGGTATCCAGTGTGTCACTACGATTATCACCAGCCCTATGAAGAGCATGATGAACTGCGTCTTCAGAAAATAAAAGGTATTGCCGTGATGCGAGGAGTAGGCCACCCCTACCGAGGAGCTGTAAACGGAAAGCAGAGAAACGAGCATGAAAAGGGCTATCAGGCCCCACAGGTACTTGTCTCCTTTAAAAAACCGTTTTAACTCCACTCCTGCCATAACCTATAAGTTTCTTACCGCCATTTTGAACTGCTGTCCGCGGTCTTCATAATTGTTGAAAAGGTCGAAGCTGGCACAGGCAGGAGACAACAGCACCGTGTAACCCTTACGTGCCAGGTAATACGAAGATCTGACAGCCTCCTCCATTGAACCGGTCTCAACGATTGTTGGAACAATATCCTTAAATGCCTCCATGATCTTACCGTTATCCTTACCCAGGCATACTATCGCCTTGACCTTCTGTTTCACGACCGCATTCAGTTCAGAATAGTCATTTCCCTTATCTATCCCGCCAGCTATCCATATCACGTCGGTCTGCATGCATTCGAGAGCATACCAGGTAGAGTTGACGTTGGTAGCTTTGGAGTCATTGATGAAGTAGATGCCGGCCACGCTGATCACCGACTCAAGCCTGTGCTCCACCCCCTGAAAGTCCGTCAGGCTCTCACGGATAGTCTCCTTGCGGATGTTAAGCACTTTACCGGTAATGGCTGCTGCCATTGAGTTGTACTTGTTGTGGCGTCCCTTGAGCGCCAGGTCGTGAATGGTCATGAGGCTGGATTTTTGGGTTATGTCAAGAATAATATTGTCGTCTTCGATATACGCTGCCATGCCTTCGCTCTTCTCAAGAGAGAAAGGCATCGATCTTGGTATGAGGGATAATTTATCCATTTCGTGAAGCGTCACCGGATCATCGGCACACCAGATGAAGCAGTCGTCTGCCCCCTGGTTGCGTATGACGCGGAACTTGGAGTCCACATACTTCTGCATCTCATGATCGTAACGGTCGAGATGATCAGGGGTAATATTCATCAGAATGGCTATGTCAGCCCTGAAGTTGTACATTCCGTCAAGCTGGAAGCTGCTCAGTTCAATCACATAGTAATCATAACCTCCTTCAGCCACGGCCATGGCGAAGCTGTTACCCACATTGCCTGTCATGGCTGCTTTCAGCCCGGCCTTTTTCATCATATGCCATATAAGGCTGGTGGTGGTTGTCTTGCCGTTGCTTCCCGTGATGCATATTTTGAAGGCATCAGTGTAGCGTCCGGCGAACTCTATCTCCGAAATAACAGGTATACCCTTCTCATGGAGAGTCATCACCAGAGGATTACTTTCGGGTATGCCCGGGCTCTTTATGATCTCATCAGCATTGAGTATCAGATCCAGGGTATGACTCCCCTCCTCAAAAGGTATATTGTCAGATATCAGTCTCTGGCGATACTTATCCTTTATAGTGCCACTGTCAGAGACAAAGAGGTCATAGCCCTGCTTCTGTGCCAGCACCGCCGAGCCCACTCCGCTCTCTCCTGCTCCGAGTATCACTATTCTTTTCTTCATCTCCTACCGTATCTTCAGAGTAACCACGCTAAGCACCGCCAGTATGAGCGCAACAATCCAGAACCGTGTCACTATCTTGGGTTCGGGGAAGCCTTTTTTCTGATAATGGTGGTGAAGCGGCGCCATCAGGAAGATCCTTCTTCCAACGCCGTATTTTCTTTTTGTCCTTTTAAACCAGCTCACCTGCAGCATCACCGAGAGGCTCTCCACCAGGAAGATGCCACAGAGTACCGGAATAAGAAGTTCCTTGCGAATGACTATGGCAAAGACGGCGATGATACCTCCCAGGGTGAGGCTGCCCGTGTCTCCCATGAAGACCTGCGCCGGGTATGAGTTATACCAGAGGAAGCCGACAGTGGCGCCTATGAATGCACCTGCAAATATCACCAGCTCACCGATGTTGGGGATATACATTATATTCAGATAGTCAGCATAGATGATATTACCCGACACATATGCCAGGATGCCCAGTGTCACACCTGCAATAGAAGAGGTGCCTGTTGCGAGACCGTCGAGGCCGTCGGTGAGATTGACACCGTTCGATACTGCGGTGACAATAAATATCACCACCAGAACAAAGACAATCCATCCGAGTGACTGACTGAGCCCGTCCTTTGCAAAAGGTATCAGCCATGAGTAGTCAAACTCATTGTCTTTTACGAAGGGTATGGTGGT
>JAQBHM010000163.1:0-2600 GCA_032127795.1 Bacteroidales bacterium
TGCGTTGCCTGAAAAACCCCGGGACCGGTCTGAATTGCCGGTACCGTGACAACTGTACCGTTATTCCAGTCAAACCTTATGCTGACAGGAAATCCTCCATCATTTACCCCGGTATAGCTAACCTCCCATACCGCCGTCACCGGAGAACATAATCTGTCAGGAGTTATATTATTAGCCTTCGAAAGTATAGAACAATTCTGCCCATAAATGCTAGCCGGAATTACAAGCAGGATTATATAAAGTAACCATTTATTCATCATCCACGAATCTGTCCCCCGTCAATTGCAGTCACATAAACTCTTTAACGACCTTCAAGCCCTCTTAGTTGCATCTTTGACCCATTTTTTTCCATTATTACTATCACCCTTCCCTCTTCACCCTTGACTCTTAACTCTTAACTATTCACTATTAACTATTCACTATTCACCATTCCCTTTGCAATTCAACATTTCCCTTTGCCCGGTGTTATACAAATAATAATTTTGCACCATGACTGAAAAGACACTCACCATAGAGGGTATGAACTGTGCCTCCTGCGCTGCCCACGTAGAGAAAGCCACCAGGAAGATCGAGGGCATTGCGGTGGCAAATGTGAACCTTGCAACGGGGAAGCTGACGCTGAAGTTTGATGAGAAGAGAGCCTCCGTAGTACAGGTGATGGATGCCGTTTCCGGTGCCGGATACAAGGCGCTTGACACTGAGAAGGAAGAAAAGTCACGGCGCACCGAAGCGCAGATACTGAAGAGAAGGCTCATATACTCTCTTATATTTACAGTCCCGCTGCTCGTCATAGCAATGTCACACATGGCCGGAGTGGTCCTCCCTGAGTTTATCTCTCCCGGTTCAAGTCCGCTGACATTTGCTGTTATCCAGCTTTTGCTTGCCACGCCGGTAATCATCACTGGCATCAGTTTTTACTCTGCCGGCACAAAGACTCTTATGAAAGGTAATCCGAGCATGGACACTCTCATTGCCATGGGTACAGCGGCAGCATACCTCTGGAGCCTGTTTGCCATATTCATGATTGTTGCCGGCGATGTACAGTATGTTCATCAGCTCTATTTTGAATCGGCAGCCACCATCCTTACCCTCATCACGCTGGGAAGGTACCTCGAGGCTGTCTCCAAGGGGAGAGCCGGCAATGCCATTAAGAAACTGATGGCGCTGGCACCGCCGCTTGCCACGGTGAGGCGCGGCGACACCGAAAAGATTGTCCCTGCTGCCAAAGTGGTAAAGGATGATATTGTCATTGTAAAACCCGGCGAGAAGTTCCCCGTTGACGGGATAATAACTGAAGGCACCACCTCTGTCGATGAATCGATGCTCACCGGAGAGAGCATGCCAGTGGAGAAACAACCTGGCTCTGAGGTGGTAGGTGCCAGCATGAACAAAAACGGATATATCATCTACAGGGCTACGCGCGTTGGCGCCGACTCCACCCTGTCTCAGATAATCAAGCTTGTTGAGGATGCCCAGGGATCCAAAGCCCCTATTGCCCGGCTCGCTGACATAATCTCAGGCTACTTTGTACCTATAGTGATGGCTCTCGCCTTCATCGCGGGCGTGGCATGGTTCATAGCTACCGGTGACAGCCGCTTTGCCATGACAATCTTTATCTCGGTGCTGATAATAGCATGCCCCTGTGCACTCGGGCTGGCTACACCCGTAGCCATTATGGTAGGCACTGGCAAGGGTGCGGAACACGGTATCCTTATCAAAAGCGGGGAGGCCCTGGAAACGGTTCATAAAGTCTCAACCGTCATCCTTGACAAAACGGGAACCATAACTAAAGGCGAGCCTGTTGTGACAGAGATAAAGGCTTTCGGCAGAACGACTGAGGATGAACTGATATCTCTTGCTGCGGGAGCGGAGAAGATGTCTGAACACCCAGTAGCCAGGGCGGTGGTGACCCTTGCTGATGAGAGGGGTATCAGCACCGTGAAGGTTGACAGTTTTGCAGCTATCCCCGGGCATGGCGTAGAGGCTTCTGCCGGGGGCAGAAAAATCCTTCTCGGAACTGCCAGGCTGATGAGCGAAAAGAATATTGACCTTGCCGTAGCGGATGAGATATCCGAAAGGCTCTCAGCGGAGGGAAAGACACTTTTATATGTTTCTGTCGACAGCATCTGCGCCGGGGTTATCGCAGTGGCAGACACCATCAGACCAGGCTCTGCCCGTGCAGTGAAAGATCTGATGGAGATGGGCCACGATGTGATAATGATAACCGGTGACAATAAAAGCACTGCCAATGCCATAGCATCACAGGCCGGGATAACTCATGTAATAGCCGGTGTCTTGCCGCACGACAAGGCCAAAGAGATAAAGAACCTGCAGAGAGACGGCAAGAAGGTGATCATGGTGGGAGACGGCATCAATGATGCCCCTGCCCTGGCCCAGGCTGACGTGGGCATTGCCATAGGCTCAGGAACGGATGTGGCTGTTGAGGCTGCAGATATAGTCCTTGTAAGAAGCGACCTCCAGGATGTCGTAAAGGCTGTCAGGCTGAGCCGCGCAACAATAAGAAATGTAAAGCAGAACCTCTTCTGGGCATTCTTCTATAATATCCTCGGTATACCGGTGGCCATGGGTGTGCTGCGGCT
>JAQBHM010000164.1:0-3460 GCA_032127795.1 Bacteroidales bacterium
GTTCCGCTCTTAAGTATCTGACGGGAGAGCTCAAATTCCTTCTTATTCTCCCTGAGTGAAAGATATAACCTGACAATCTTAAGAGCCAGAGCATAACTCTTATCAATCACCACATTCTCCTTCATCCTTGTATATTCTTAATTCTTAATTCTCTATAAAGTCCTCCCCGGGTACACCTTCAGCGCCTCGGCCAGTGTCTCCATGGCTTCACGCAGATCGTCGATCTTAAGGACATAGGCAACCCTCACTTCATTCTTGCCGGCCCCGGGAGTGAAGTAGAAGCCCGTTGCAGGAGCCAGCATCACTGTCTGGTTTTTGTAGCTGAAATCCTCCAGCAGCCACTGTGAAAACCTGTCTGAGTCATCTATGGGCAGTTTCACTACCGTATAAAAAGCCCCTTTTGGCTTCGGGCAGTATACACCCGGCATCTTGTTCAGGGCCTCAACCATGAAATCTCTTCTTGCAATGTACTCATTATAAACACCTTCAAAATATTCCGCAGGTGTATCCAGGGCTGCCTCGGCTACTATCTGCCCCAGTTCCGGGGGACAAAGACGTGCCTGGCCGAACTTCAGCGCGGCTGACAGAACCTCCTTGTTATGAGTTATGAGAGCGCCGATACGTACGCCGCACATGCTGTAACGTTTTGAGACCGAGTCAAGCATGATGACATTATTTTCTATGCCTTCCAGATTCATGGCTGAGAGATGCTTCTCTCCACCGTAGCAGAATTCACGGTACACTTCATCGGAAAAAAGGAAGAGGTCATGTTTCCTGATGATATCACGCAGATGAAACAGTTCTTCACGGGTGTAAAGATATCCGGTCGGATTATTGGGATTGCATATGAGAATGCCTCTTGTCAGGGGTGTGATCTTCTTTTCAATCTCCTCGATGGGAGGAAGTGCGAAGTCGTTCTCCACGTATGATCTTACAGGCACTATTGTCACTCCTGCGGTTGTGGCGAAACCGTTATAATTTGCATAGAAAGGTTCAGGGGTGATCACCTCTTCACCGGGATTGAGACAGGCCATGAAGGCAAAGAGTACCGCCTCGGATCCTCCAGTGGTGACTATTATCTCAGTGTGATCAATACTGATATCCATCTTTCTGTAACTCTCCGCCAGTTTCCTTCGATATGATTCATTTCCGGCTGAATGGGTATACTCGATAACCTTCAGGTCAATATTGCGGAGGGCGTCAATAGCAATCTCCGGCGTTGGTATGTCAGGCTGACCTATGTTCAGATGGTAAACTTTTCTTCCTTTACGTTTTGCCTCTTCGGCAAACGGCACCAGTTTCCTGATAGGTGATGCGGGCATTGTCTTAGCCCTTGATGAAATATCCGGCATGATGTTTTTCTTTAAATGACCTGATTGGGTTTTCAGCAAAAGTATTCAATTTCGTATTATACAAAAATGATTTTACGCATAAGTCGGCTCCGCTTTCCCTTTATGGCTGTAAAATATTAATTTTGTCACCTTATTATTAGTACGGATGATGGATATACCTTCAAAATATGACCCCAGGGGAGCCGAGAGCAAGTGGTACAGTTACTGGCTGGAAAAAGGCTTCTTTCACAGCACGCCTGATGATCGCGAGCCTTATACGATAGTGATACCGCCGCCAAATGTCACCGGTGTGCTTCATATGGGGCACATGCTCAACAACACTACCCAGGATGTGCTCATACGGCGTGCACGCATGCAGGGCTTTAATGCCTGCTGGGTGCCTGGTACAGACCATGCCAGCATTGCTACCGAAGCCAAGGTTGTATCAAAACTGCAGAGTGAGGGCATTGCAAAAAAAGACCTTTCACGCGAAGCTTTTATGGAACATGCCTGGGAATGGACACACAAACACGGCGGCATAATCCTGGAACAGCTTAAAAGACTGGGGGCTTCATGTGACTGGGACAGAACCATCTTCACACTGGATGAAAAACGTTATGATTCGGTCATTAAAGTTTTTATTGATCTGTATCGAAAGGGTTTGATATACAGAGGAGTAAGAATGGTCAACTGGGACCCGCAGGCAGGTACTGCTGTCTCTGATGAAGAGGTACTCTATACTGAAGAAAAATCAAAGCTCTATTATGTAAGGTATAAGATAGTTGAGGAAGAGGGTTATGTGACCGTTGCCACCACCAGGCCCGAGACCATACTTGGTGATACTGCCGTATGTGCGCATCCTGGCGACGAACGATATGCTCACCTGAAAGGTAAGCATATCATTGTGCCTATGACAGGCAGGAAGGTGCCGTTCATTTTTGATGAATATGTCGATCCCGAATTCGGCACCGGATGCCTCAAGATAACGCCGGCTCATGACATTAACGACTATGAGATAGGACTGAGGCATAAGCTTGATATTATTGATGTCTTCAATGATGATGGCACTGTCAGTGAGCGTGCAGGGCTCTTTACAGGTATTGACCGATTTGTTGCGAAGGAGCTGGCAGAAAAGGAACTTCAGCGCACCGGTGACCTTGTAAGGGTTGAAGACTATGTAAATAAGATAGGACGATCGGAGAGGACCAGTGCAGTAATAGAACCAAAGTTATCACAGCAGTGGTTCCTCAGCATGGAGAAGATTTCGAAACCTGCCCTTGATGCTGTTATGGATAATACCATACGGATCTTCCCTGACAAATTCAGGAACGTCTACCGTCACTGGATGGAAAATGTACGCGACTGGTGCATAAGCCGCCAGCTGTGGTGGGGACAGCGCATCCCGGCATGGTATTTTGATAACGGAGAGTTTGTTGTGGCTGAAACTATCGACGAAGCTCTTAACCTGGCTAGGAAAGCAAGCGGGAATGCAAGTCTCACTGCCACTGACCTCAGGCAGGATGAGGATGTCCTCGATACATGGTTCTCTTCATGGCTCTGGCCGATAACATCGTTTGACGGGATAAATAACCCTCACAATGCCGATATAGATTATTACTACCCTACCAATGTGCTTATAACCGCACCTGATATCCTTTTCTTCTGGGTTGCAAGAATGATAATTGCCGGGTACGAGTACAGGGAAAAGGAACCTTTTAAGGATGTCTACCTGACAGGAATGGTTCGTGACAAGAAGAGGAGAAAGATGTCCAAATCACTTGGCAACTCCCCTGACCCTATCAGCCTTATTGAACAGTACGGAGCAGACGGTGTGAGGGTAGGGATGCTTCTGTGCGCTCCTGCCGGTAATGATCTTTTGTATGATGACAGCCTTCCTGAGCAGGGTCGTAACTTTGCCAACAAGATATGGAATGCATTCAGGCTGATAAAAACAATGGCTGTGGATGACACCGTCAGTCAGCCTGAATCTGCGGAGATGGCAGTACAGTGGATGGAAGCAACAATAGACAAGACCCTAACTGACATTGACGAGGCCTTTGCAAGGTATCGTATCTCAGAGGCACTGATGCAGGTATACAAACTTTTCTGGGATGATTTCTCCGGGTGGT
>JAQBHM010000165.1:0-2957 GCA_032127795.1 Bacteroidales bacterium
AAAATACTGGTTGAAAAAACAGTCACAGCAATCATCGACCTCGTCCATATTACTGATGAACAGATAAAGGTCAACCTGTCAGACTACCTCAGTAAAAAGCTGAAACACAATTACAAATATCTCCACGATCTCTTCAGTGAGGTCAAGGGTACCACTATTGAAAAGTACTACCTGAACCATAAAATAGACAGGGTAAAAGAGCTCCTGGTTTATGATGAGATGAACCTGACTGAAATTGCCTGGAAAATGAACTACAGTAGTGTGGCCCATCTCTCCAACCAGTTCAAGGCAATGACAGGCCTTACCCCATCACAGTTTAAAAATCTGAAAAATAAAACCCGTTATTTCCCTGGCGAAGGAGATTGATCAGACATTCCATATGGTTAGCTGTGTGTCCAGGCAAGTCCAGACACCCGGTTTGCAATTTGTTTGTCATAGTACTTTTCAACAAGTCTCAGAGCTCCCTCGCGCGTTCCATCGATTCCGGTTACTATATCTATTGTTACTGACCTCTCTGACTCCAGTATTATCTGATATTGAATGGCAACAACGGGATCAAGCACAGAACCCTCTGTCCCTGAAAGCGGTCCGGAGTTCGTCATTGCATCAGGCCTTACAATTGTATTTCTGCGGCCAATAAACTGCAGCCTGTCAGTCTCATAGGTGATATTCCTTATTTCGGCCCCGTGCACAGCCTTCAGGTGGAATGTCCAGGGCAATAGCCACAAAACTCGACAGTCTTGCCTCCGATGCCAGCAGGTTATAATAACTGGGATCACGCTTGCGGTCCTCAACGTTGTAACCCACCGTTTGAAGGTGACACGACTTATTGTAAAGGAAGCCAAACTCCATGTCAGTAGATGCCCGGCCAGGTTGCCGCTGAACGTTGTCAGGTGGCAACCATTTATCATCAGGTCCGACAAAAATCTCAAAAAAAACCATGTTCTGCGCGCGAGCTTTCGAAGAAAAGTGTACTGCTCACCGTTGAGGCTTACTGCCTGAGGCACAAGCGGCCGGCTGATCCACCAGGCAAACGCCGGGAACATAAACCACGGCCCCAGAATTGGTAATACCATCACAAGCTTGAGAGGTAAAAAAAAACAAAAGAGAAGCTTCTTTTTGATATGATCAGTCTTCAGCAGGTACGTAACAAAGCATTCAGATTGTAATAGGTTTCATAGGGCAGACTGACAAGGAATAATGCAGACTGGTACATCTGGCGTTTAACCTATAAGCCAGCTGCCTTCAAATGTTGCAACAGAATTACCTCCCCGGGGTTTTGAAAGAGGTAAACGAAAGAGAGCATTAAATGGGGGATCAGAATTATTCCCACTTCCCGGAAATGTTTCAAAATTGGCTCCATGAACCGGAAATGTAAGCTGCCATGCCAGAGGTTAAAAAAGCTTATCGGAAATTAGCCAGGAAATATCATCCGGACTTAAACCCGAATGACGGTGGTGTAAACAGGAAGAAGCCCCGGAACTTGCCAATTCACTGGCGGCAGGTTGCGCGTTGAATCAGTCACAGGGAAAGGCAGTGCTTTCAGCTTTACCCTTCAACTGGTAAAGTGCCCTGGTAGAAAGATTTCTGCTATAACCGTAAAAAGCTGAGCTCCTGAAATGAAAATGATTAATTTTTATTTATTTTGTGAAAAGAAATATCTGGAACTAAAACAATTAGGTTATAATTTTTATAATTAATGACTGAGTTTTAATATATGGGAGTTAAAGCCGGGAACCCGAAATCCAAAGCATCACCCAAAAGAAAGAGTTCTGCAAAGAAAGCAGACGTTTTCCCGATAGTTGGGATTGGAGCATCAGCAGGCGGACTTGAAGCACTGGAACAATTTCTGGGTAATGTACCTGCAAACAGCAGGATGGCATATGTTGTTATTCAGCATCTTGACCCTACCCAGAAAGGGATGTTGCCGGAATTGCTTCAAAGGATCACAAAAATGCCGGTATACCAGGTTAAAGACCGCACACCGGTGAGAATCAATTCAGTATACGTGATTCCCCCAAACAGTTCAATGTCAATATTAAAACGGACACTGCATCTGTTTCCACCGGCTGAAACAAGAGGGCTGAGGTTGCCTGTTGATTTCTTCTTTCATTCTCTTGCTGATGACATTAATGAGCTTGCCGTAGGAGTTATTCTCTCAGGCATGGGGTCGGACGGCAGCCTGGGACTCCGGGCAATAAAGGAAAAAAACGGGGTGGTCATGGTACAGGACCCCTCTGATGCAAAGTTCGACAGTATGCCACGGAGTGTTATCGATTCCGTGCCGGTTGATATAGTAGCTCCTGCAAAAGATCTGCCGGGGAAAATGATTGAATATCTTAAGCTGATACCTACCGACAGACCTTACTCCGATCTTGACATTAAAGACAGCAGCTCCCTGGAAAAGATCATAATACTGCTGCGTACATTTACAGGCAACGACTTTTCCTCGTATAAAAAAAATACCCTGTACCGTCGCATTGAAAGACGGATGAATGTCCATAAGATTGACAAAATTGTTTCATATGTCCACTTTTTACAGGGGAATGTCAAAGAAATAGAGATCCTCTTCAAGGAATTACTGATAGGCGTAACAAGTTTCTTCCGCGATGAAGCAGTCTGGAAAAAACTAAAAGAAGAAGTTCTCCCGGCAATGATCTCTAACCAGAAACCGGGGTCTGTCCTGCGTGCCTGGATCCCCGGGTGTTCAACAGGTGAAGAGGCATATTCGCTGGGGGTAGTTTTCAGCGAGGTGCTCCAAAGTGTTAAACCTCCCGGTGGAGTTTCATTGCAGATTTTTGCCACTGACATTGACACAGAGGCCATTGATATCGCCAGAAGGGGCATTTTCCCTCTGAACGTTGTTTCCGGCATTTCCCACGAGCGTCTCAGTCGTTATTTCATCCCCACGGATGAAGGCTACCGTATCAAAACCGAAATACGGGAAATGGTGGTCT
>JAQBHM010000166.1:0-4723 GCA_032127795.1 Bacteroidales bacterium
AGGTGGCGTAGGATCACGAGGAGGCACTGAGGCCTTCGGAGACAACTATGAGCTGCCGAATGAGGGAGCTTACTGTGAGACATGTGCAGCAATAGGAAATGCCTTCTGGAACCAGCGCATGTTCCTAAGTCACGGTGATGCAAAATATGTTGATGTACTTGAGAAAGTGATGTATAACGGACTGATCTCGGGGGTGAGCCTGAGCGGAGACAGGTTCTTTTACCAGAACCCCCTGGCCTCCTACAGTAACTACCGCCGCAGTGAATGGTTTGATGTCTCATGCTGCCCCGGAAATATCGTAAGATTTCTTCCGTCAGTGCCGGGTTATATTTATGCCAGGAGAGGCAATGAGCTCTTCGTGAATCTTTTCGTTGACAGCCACGCGGAAACTGAGCTGGCATCGGGGACCGTGAAGGTTACTCAGACTACAAATTATCCCTATGAAGGGACCGTCAGGATCACTGTCACCCCTGCCTTCAGTGAAAAAATGACGCTGAGCCTGCGTATCCCGGGATGGGCCAGGGGTGAGGCTGTCCCTTCTGACCTCTATGCCTTCACAGACAGCATACCTGGAAAAATCTCCGTTGCTGTAAACGGTAAAGAGCAGGATATAACGGAAAAGAACGGATATATAAGCATTGAACGCCGCTGGGGTAAAGGTGATGAGATAGTTGTAGAACTTCCGATGCCTGTCAGAGAGGTAACATCAAACCCCGGAATAGCTGGCAATGAAAGCCTCGTGGCTTTGCAGCGCGGACCGCTGGTTTACTGCTTTGAAAGTACTGACAATACAAGTCCGGTGAGAGAAATGGCCATAGGTGACCCTGAATCCTTCAGTTCACACTTTGATCCGGAACTGCTTAACGGTACAACAATACTTGAAGGTACCGGCCTTGATTCTGGCGGCAAAGCCATTGCAGCCAGGGCAATACCTTATTGCCTCTGGGCAAACAGGGGTGACAGCAATATGGCTGTCTGGATGAAAAAGACAAATTAATAACTCTCAGATGAAAAAGACCAGCTACATCTTAATAACTGCTCTTTTGCTTGCAGGATGCGGCAGAACAACACATGACGAGCCCGGGAATGCAGCCTCGCTCATCACTCCGGCATTGAGTAAGGTGAGCATAAATGATAAATTCTGGACACCACTGATTGAACGCAACAGAACAGTAACCATCCCTTATGCTTTCGGCAAATGTGAAGAGACAGGCCGCATTGACAACTTCGCCATCGCAGGCGGGTTAAAAAAAGGCAAATATACAGGTGAGAGATACAATGATTCTGATGTATTCAAGATCATTGAGGGAGCATGCTATTCACTTATGGAGACGCCAGATCCGGCAATGCGAAGATATGTTGACAGCCTCGTCACACTCATTGCCGCTGCCCAGGAGGATGACGGGTATTTGTATACCACCCGTACCATTGACCCGGTAAATATGGCGCCGGGAGCAGGCAGAGAGAAATGGATTGATGAGCGGGTAAGCCACGAGCTGTATAATGTCGGGCACATGTATGAGGCTGCCGTTGCACACTACCTTGCTACCGGATCAAACGCGTTCCTGGATGTTGCTTTGAAAAACGCTGAACTGGTATCGAAGGAATTCGGCTGGGGCCTCCGTGAGATTGCCCCCGGACACCAGGAAATTGAGATAGGACTTATTAAACTCCATATCATTACCGGCGATAAAAAGTGGCTTGATCTGTCGCAGTTTTTCCTTGACGTACGAGGACGGCAGGGAGATTATGTAAGACACCCTGAGGGATCGAGATTCGAAGTTTACAATGATTCGGTCTATCTGCAGATGCATAAACCGGTTCTTGAACAGACAGAAGCAGCAGGCCATGCTGTCAGAGGAGCTTATATGTATACGGCCATGGCCGATCTCTCTGCGGCTACCGGTGATAACAGGTACCTTGATGCCTCAATGAAGATATGGGATGATGTAGCCGGGGGGAAGATATATATAACCGGGGGAATAGGATCGAAAGAACACGGGGAGGCCTTCGGCGAATCCTGTGAACTGCCTAATATGACAGCATATACGGAGACATGCGCCTCTGTTGCCAATGTATTCTGGAATCACCGTCTTTATTCTGCAACAGGTAACTCAAAATACCTCGATGTTCTGGAAAGAACACTCTATAACGGACTCATTTCCGGAATAGGTGCTGACGGCTGCAGCTTTTACTATCCTAATCCGCTTGAGTCCGACGGCCGGTTCGAAAGAGCCGGATGGTTTGAGTGTTCATGCTGCCCGGGAAATGTTGCACGTCTTTTGCCGCCATTGAAGCAGTATATATGGTCAGTATCGGATGAGGGAGTGAATGTAAATCTCTTTATAAGCTCTGAGGCACGGCTTCAGACCGCTGCCAGTGAGGTGGTCCTGAAGCAGACCACGGAGTTCCCATGGAATGGAGATGTAACAATCAATGTGGATCCTGCCGGTGAGAACAGCTCATTTGCACTGAGGATAAGGATGCCTTCCTGGACAGGCAGTGAACCCTTCGCTGGAGGATTGTACAGCTATCTGACACTTTCCGGACAAAAAACAGTTATAATGGTAAACGGCAAGAAGATCAGGATCAGGGAACAGAATGGCTTCGCTGTTATTGAAAGGTCGTGGAATATTGGCGATGTTGTCACTGTTTCGCTGCCGATGGAGCCCCGGTTCATCGTTGCAAAGGATGAGGTAAAGGCAGACAGCGGACGTGTTGCTGTAGGCGTGGGTCCAATAGTCTATTGCATAGAGGAGGTGGATAACGGAAAAGTCAGGGATATGAAAGTGGACCCGGAAACCGCCTTATCTTATGCTTTTGACCCCGCCACTCTCGGAGGAGTTGGCACACTCAGCTTTGCCGCCGAAACGGCAGATGGCACCATGAAGGAAGTGAAGGCAGTGCCCTACTACTCGTGGGCTAACAGGGGCAGAGGAGAAATGCTGGTATGGATAAAAACAAAATAAATAATTGGAAATGAAGAGAATCAACGGAATACCGACTCTCGCGGCAGTGATAGTTGTCATGACTTTGTCATGCACAGGAGGGAGCAATGATGAGAACTATCCAATCCGGCCGGTGCCATTCACCTCGGTGAAGATGACTGATAACTTCTGGGCACCTCGTATACAGACAAATCATGAGGTCACAATACCTATTGCTTTTGGTTTCTGCGAGTCTACAGGAAGGATAAAGAACTTTGAGATTGCAGGAGGACTGGATACCGGAGCATTTCGGACAATATATCCGTTTGATGATTCAGATGTCACAAAGATCATGGAAGGGGCCAGTTATTCCCTTCAGACTTTTCCCGATCCTGAACTTGAGGCCTATCTTGATACACTTATATATAAGATAGGACTTGCGCAGGAGGATGACGGTTATATCTACACCAACCGCACCATTGCAGAAATGGGATACGGAAGGATCCATGAATGGGCCGAAGGAAAAAGATGGGAGAAGACAAACATACTGAGTCATGAGCTTTATAACCTCGGACATATGTATGAGGCAGCCGTTGCTCATTACCAGGCTACCGGCAAGAGAAACTTCCTGGATATAGCCATTAAATCAGCTGACCTGGTTGACAGGGACTTCGGATGGGATGCCTTTGTAAGCTATCCGGGGCATCAGGTGATAGAGATGGGACTGGTGAAACTGTACAGAGTTACCGGTGAGAAGAGATACCTTGACCTGGCAAAATTCTTCCTTGATGCCCGAGGAACACGAGATGACGGAGATGAATATGCCCAGTCGCATATGAATGTCATTGACCAGACCGAAGCTGTAGGCCATTCGGTAAGAGCTACATACATGTATTCTGGCATGGCAGATGTGGCAGCAATATTAAACGATGAAGCATATCTGAATGCAATCACAAAGATTTGGGAGGACCTTGTTTACAAGAAAATGTACATTACCGGTGGTATTGGCGCAAGCGGAGGTAATGAAGGATTTGCTGAGCCCTACAAACTGCCGAACATGTCTGCTTACTGTGAGACATGCGCATCAATAGGAGACATCTTTTTCAATCACCGTCTTTTCTCACAGCACGGTGACGGCAAGTACTTTGATGTTCTTGAAAAAACCCTTTATAACGGGGCACTGTCTGGAGTCAATCTTGCCGGTGACAGATTCT
Source organism: Bacteroidales bacterium (assembly GCA_032127795.1). Classification (GTDB taxonomy): domain Bacteria; phylum Bacteroidota; class Bacteroidia; order Bacteroidales; family VadinHA17; genus SR-FBR-E99. Next base: position 4,142 of record JAQBHM010000166.1, read on the forward strand.
TCTATCCCAATCCGCTTGAATCAAACGGCCGGCATAAGCGGTCAGCATGGTTCGGATGCGCCTGCTGTCCTTCGAATGTTGCACGCTTTGTTCCGGCTATCCCCGGGTATATCTACAGTGTCACTGATAAAGATCTGTATATCAATTTATTCGCCTCAAACAGCGCAGACATTAACGTTGGGAAGACCAGGGTGGGGGTAACCCAGGAGACAAATTATCCGTGGGACGGTAATGTAAGGATGACCATCAGCACAGAAAAGGAGAGCAGATTTTCACTTCATATCCGTATTCCCGGATGGGCACGCAATGAAGCTATCCCCGGCGGGCTATATAGCTTTGCAGATAAGTCGGAAGAGAAGTACACATTAAGTGTAAACGGAGAAGCAATTGAAGCAGAGGTGGCAGATGGATATGCAGTCATCAACCGTAAATGGAAACCGGGAGATCAGGTTGAACTGACATTGCCAATGCCTGTAAGGGCTGTAGTGGCTGATGAAAAGGTCACAGAGGATATTGACAGATATGCTGTTCAGCGCGGTCCGCTGATATTCTGTGCCGAGTGGCCTGATAATCCGGAGGGAC
>JAQBHM010000167.1:0-3511 GCA_032127795.1 Bacteroidales bacterium
TTTCCTTGACCTCCCTGCAGTCTGTCTCCTCGCTAAATTTGACCACCGGTCAAATTCTTAACGCTCGGTCCTCTTTAACCTTTAACGTTCTCATAGCCTCCCCTGCAGTCTGTCTCCTCGCTAAATTTGACCACCGGTCAAATTCTTAACGCTCGGTCCCCTTTCTCCTTTTTCACTGCTTCATGCTTTTTACTATTTTCACATCATGAAAAAGGTTGTGATACTTACCGGTGCCGGCATGAGCGCTGAGAGCGGCATAAAGACCTTTCGCGAAAGCGGGGGATTATGGGAAGAGTACCGCGTTGAGGAGGTGGCAACACCAGAGGCATGGAACAGCAATCCCGACCTCGTGAGGCGCTTTTATAATGAACGCCGCAGGCAGCTTGAAAGTGCTATGCCCAATGCAGGGCATACCGGGCTGGCTGCACTGGAGAAGGATTTTGATGTTCACATTATCACCCAGAACGTTGACAATCTCCATGAAAGGGCAGGCAGCTCAAAGGTGCTTCACCTCCACGGTTTGCTGACTCAGGCACGGAGCAGTAAAAATGCCAGCCTGATTACCGATATCGGATACCGTGATATCCTGCCAGAAGAACGGGCCACTGACGGATCCCTGCTGCGTCCGAATATTGTCTGGTTCGGGGAGGCAGTGCCGGCAATGGAGGAGGCCGCCGAGGCAGCGTCATATGCTGATATCTTCGTTGTAATAGGGACATCCATGAATGTTTATCCCGCTGCCGGATTAATCCATTATGTGTCATTGATGACTCCGGTTTATCTTATTGATCCGAATCCGGTGCCTGTAACTTCTTACCATGAAGTAGAAGTGATAAGGGAAGGAGCCGGGATAGGCGTGGCACTGTTAGCTGACAAGCTTAAAGAATGAAGTAATCAGGATTCAGTAAGGTCCACTGAATGGCGGATAACAATTCCAGAATAATAGTATATCAGTTATTTTTCCCCTCAGTCTCTACGTCTTTGCGTCCCTTCTTCTCCAAATCTCTGAGTCTCAAAATCCTTGCCCTTATCTCATCCATCTTGTCAAGTCTTTCAACAGAGAGGGTTTTCTGGGCTGTGTCAACGAACTCAAATAGCAGCAGCGCTTTTTCTGAATATTCAACTGAACCTGCTTTTTTACCCTGCGCCAGTTCTACTTGTGACTCGGTATTGAAAAGCTCTGCCAGTATTTCGAGGTGCCCGTTGGTATAGTTGTGCTCTTCCATCAGCTTACGGGTCAGATCTTCAGGGGGGATTGACCTGAAAAAGGCAGCATCCTCCTTTAACATATCATAGTAGAGGTTGTCAAGCTTTTCAGAGGCCTCGGTAATGTTACCCTTCCGTACCAGGCCAAAGATTCCGGCCAGCAGATCTCCAAGCATCTCAATCATCCTCAGGATATAGTCTTTCTGGTACATGACCTAAAGGTATCAAGATTTATGGAGGTGAAAGTCGAAAAGTAACTTGAGAAATGAAAAATTCACGGTGCATGTAGTTGCTGAACAACACATGGCAAACTGGTGCAATGTCATATGTTTATAGGTAAATTGCAGGGGTTAACTAAAGTTCATACTTAAAAATGAAAAGAATTTTTATCACTCTGTTTACACTGTTCCTGATAACAGTCCCCTTCATGGCTCAGCAGGGTAAAGTCATTGATCGAATAATCGAACTGGGCCAGACCGATAACCGCACCATGCAGCATCTTGATGTCATCTCAAACCGTTTCGGCGGGCGCCTGATAGGCTCCGACGCCTATGAGAACGCAGCACTGTGGTGCGCTTCAGAATTCCGCAGGTGGGGCATGGAAGTGATCATGGATGAGGCTGGCACCGTTCCGGTAGGGTTTAACCGCGGACCATGGTTCGGGCGGATGCTCTCCGAGAATGGTATGGATCTGCACTTTGCAACACCCTCATATACATCAGGAACAAAAGGCGTTCAGCGTGGCCATGTTCTTATGGAACCAAAAAGCAGGGAGGAATTTGCCCGCATGAAGGGAGCCCTGAAAGGTGCCTGGGTGCTGATAGGGGGGACAAACAACGGCTGGCCTGTTGACCGTTCTGCCAAAGCAGACTCAGCCAGGGCGGAGATCATCGCTTTTAATGATTCAGTAGCGAAACTGAACCGTGACATTATGAGAGAGAACTATTCAAACCGTGATAAACCGCCGAAAGATATGTTGCCGTTGAAGGAAGAACCGGCACTATTTTACCGTGAGATGTGTGATGCAGGGATCCTCGGGGTTATACAATCCTCAACAGTGCCTATCAGGGCTCTTTATGACCGCAAGAACCTTGACAAAATGACTTTCGAAACTCTGCCAACAGTATGCGATATAAAGCTCGATGAGAATCAGTATGCAGTTATTGAGAAGATGGTTAAGGAACGCCGGTATTTTCTCCTTGAATTTGACATCCGCAACCACTTTAAGCCGGGACCGGTAAAATACCAAAATGTTATCGGCGTGATACGCGGCACAAAGTATCCTGATGAATATGTGATGATGGGCGGCCATCTTGATGCTTTCGATGTGGCTACCGGAGGTGTTGATGACGGATCAGGCATCACTCCCGCAATGGAAGCAGCTCGTCTAATTATGGCCGCCGGAGGTAAACCTCAGCGGACGATCCTCGTATGTCTCTGGGCAGGAGAAGAGTTTGGCCTGCTGGGATCAAAATACTGGGTTGAATCAAATAAGGATAAACTCCCTAAAATATCAAATTACTTCAACCGTGACGGAGGTCCTACTGTTGCATCGGGGCTGACAGTGCCGGAGGCCATGTATGATGATTTTGAGAAAATATGCAAACCGCTTAACAGCATCAATCCTGACTTCCCCTTCACACTTACCAGCCGCACATCTCCTGCACGACCAAGACCAAAGAGCGCAGGAGGCTCAGACCATGCATACTTTGCGATGAATGGAGTCCCGACGCTCAGTTTTGAGATTCCGGATTCCAAGGGGTATGATTTTAACTATGGAGAAATATGGCATACAGAGAGGGACACATACACCAAAAGCATTCCGGAATACCAGGAGCAGACATCTGTGGTAACGGCGGTGGTGGTCTACGGCCTTGCGAACCTTGACCATCTGCTTTCAAGAGTCGGTCTTTATGCTGACGAGACCCCGGAGAAATAATTATCATCTATAAGAAATCAAGTAAAAAAAAGTCATTTAAGTTTAACTGCTTCAACTGGGTCATAGATGTTCACCTGAAGATATTAACATTGTTGACTACCTGAAACCAAATGGGGCAAATCCCCGGCTATTGTGTTTGACATATTAATCACTATTTTTGGAAAGGCACAATACTGCTATTTATGAAGTGCTTTATCACAGGTGCAAACGGATTTATAGGCTTTCGTCTTGCTGAGAGACTCTCGGCAGAAGGTCACACCATAAAGTGCCTTGTCAGGTCATTGCAAAAGTCTCAGGAATTATCCGGTCTTCGGGGAGTTACAGCGGTAATTGGCAGTCTTGATGATATTACAGCACTGGAAAAGG
>JAQBHM010000168.1:0-4913 GCA_032127795.1 Bacteroidales bacterium
ACCCAAAAACTACCAATCCATGATTGCTGCAGCCTTTTCAGAGGCCTGCGCAGCTGAAATTTATTCCTGTTCCTTATTTTGTCATTAATATTTTTTTCACTTCCTCAAGGATCCTGTCCGCTTCTTTTGTTTTCCCTTTTGTTGCCTTAATATTCACTGTAACACCGTCAACCGAGATACGGTAGTTTACACCCTCACTTGCCTCAGTCTCTGTTTCATCCTTTACATATTTAGGTTGACAGGTCAAAAGTAACTCATAATCATCTTTATGAGGTTAAATGTAGGTTAAAACTGGTTAACAAAAAGTTAAAACAGGGAGCGGGAGCATTTATATATTTAATTTTGTGTCATGAACAAGAGGAAATTCTTTGGCCTTATTACGCTCATGGTTTTGTCCCTTGCGGGAATAATATGGATTCAGATAACCTGGGTGGGTAACGTCATTAAAGTACGTAATGACCAGTTTGATTTTTTCGTTATAAACAGCCTGCGCAATACAGCTCTTAAGATGGAAGGTTCGCGCCGCATGAGTTTCCTGAATGATCAGTTTGTCAACAGTTATCCTGGTCCCTCCATGCCACTGGGCGGTTCACACAATCAGATCCGGGGGAGTTTTTCAGGCAGCCTGACAATCAACAGCAGTACTTTTTCAAGTGAGGACTCAGTAGAGATTGTAATTGCCACAAATGATAATCCTCCTGTGAGGATGAAGGTGGCGCGTGATGGTCAGTTGCAGGAGAGCATTACGGTGGCTCCTGATGATTATATGCGGTGGATGCAGCGCAGATCAGGAGAGTTTCAGTCAATGAGCAATCAGCTTGTAAGTGAAATGGTTGCCTGGGAGAAAGATCTGAAGATCGACAAGGAGGAGCTTACAGGCACTCTCAGAAGGGAGCTGATAGCCTCAGGGATTGAGACGCCGTTTGAGTATGCAATCTTCAGGGGTGACACTATTTCCGATGGGCTCTTCTCCAGGACCAAATCAAAGGAGTTCAGGGCAAGTCCTTACCAGGTAAACCTCTTCTCCGACGGGCTTGTCAGAAAAGGAGAGACCATTTCTGTTGTCTTTCCCCGGAAGACAAATTATGTTCTCGGATCGGTGGCGCTGGTATTGGGAGGCTCCGGACTGTTCTCCGTTATCATCATTGCCACTTTCGCCCTGAGTCTTTATTTCATTATTACCCAGAAGAAGATATCAGAGATGAAGTCTGACTTCATCAATAATATGACACATGAGTTCAAGACACCCATTGCTACCATTTCTCTTGCCGCTGATACAATAGCCAACAGCAAAGTGATTAGCGATGAGAATAAGGTTCGTCACTTTGTGGGAATGATAAAGAAGGAAAATGCCAGGATGAACAGCCAGGTAGAGACAATACTTCAGATAGCCACCCTTGACAAGCGTGAGATGGAATTTGAATTTGCCGAGATAGATTTTCACGAGGTACTGAGCCATGCCCTTGACACTATTGAGATACAGGTCACAGAGCGGAATGGGGTACTGAGTCGTCAGCTGGATGCTGACATCAGCATTATGTCAGGAGATGCGGAGCATCTGAGAAACCTGATCCACAATCTCCTTGACAATGCAAACAAATATTCTGAAGGAGCTCCGGATATAACGGTAAAGACTTCAAACAATGGAAGAGGTGTTATCTTGACTGTGGAAGACAAAGGTATCGGTATGTCCAAAGCTGTACAGAGCCGTATCTTTGAACGCTTCTACCGGCAGACATCTGGTAACATTCATAATATCAAAGGCTTCGGTCTTGGTCTTAACTATGCCAAGGCCATTACTGATGCCCACGGCGGAACCATCACTGTTGAGAGTGAGCAGGGAAGAGGCAGCCGTTTTACAGTTTTTTTACCATTTAACGGGGAGACACGCGCATGAGCAAAAAGAGCATAAAGATATTTCTTGTTGAAGATGACCTCAGTTTCGGCTCGGTCCTGAAATCTTATCTTGAGATCAATGATTTCAGTGTTGACCTCGTTGATGACGGCAAATATGCTGTTGACCAGTATCGCAAGGGTGTTTATGACCTATGCATTCTTGATGTAATGCTTCCGCATGTTGACGGTTTTACTATAGCCGCGGAGATCAGAAGCATGAATTCGGTTGTTCCGATTATTTTCCTGACGGCAAAAAAGCTGAAGGAAGATCTCCTCCGCGGTTACGGAGTGGGAGCTGATGATTATGTTACGAAGCCTTTTGACACGGACATCCTTTTATGTAAGATCAAGGCCATAATATCGAGAAAGGATGTGCAGGACGGTACTCGTGACATCTATGAGATAGGGAGTTATATTTTCAACTCAAAACTCAGAACCCTGATCAGGGGAGATGACGAGAAAAAACTCTCACCCAAAGAGGGACAGCTGCTGGAGATGCTTGCCATGGCCCCCAATTCACTGGTAAGCAGGGAGGCCGCCTTGAAAAAGATATGGGGCACGGATGATTATTTTACTGCCCGGAGCATGGATGTCTATGTCACCAAGTTGCGTAAATTCCTGGGTGATGACCCTGCTGTTGCACTGAAGAATATTCATGGGGCCGGATTTCAGCTTGTTATCAACAGCTGACAGCTGACAGGCGGTTTTGGATAAATGCCAGGTGATAACAGAAAGCTATAGATTAAGGTTGGTTTTGTTAAAGTGAAGGGGCATCAGTAATTCACAGCTGTTCATGGTTATTATTCGGTCCTTGCCGGCAAGTATCACTTTGATGTGTATCCCCGTTCTCTGTTCTTCTTCCAGGAGCATCTGCCTGCAGTTGCCGCACGGAGGAACGGGTTCAGAGGTCATCTTTCCGTTTGGGAGGGCAGTGATGGCGATAGCCACCGCGTGTCTGCCGGGGTAGTTTGAGATAAAATATGAAAGTGCAGTTTTCTCCGCACAGCTACCGGAAGGAAATGCAGCATTCTCAACATTTGCACCGCTGACAACGGTACCGTCATCCAGCAGGATGGCTGCTCCGACCATAAAATGAGAATAGGGTGCATAGGCATTGCCGGCAGCCTCCACAGCGCTTTCAATAAGCCTCCTGTCAGGTTCCGGCATTTCCAGCGGAGTATGATATTCGGTATAGAAAATTTTTATCTCTTTCTCTTTCATGAGAGGATATCTTTGAGTTAAAGCGACATAAAAGTACTAATATTTTTAACTCACCGGAATCAGCCATTTTGTGGTTATAACATAATGTCTATTTTTGTCAAAACTGTACTGATGAGGTTAATGTTAAAATATATTTCTGTCATACTTTCTCTCCTGTTGCTGGTCTCCTGCGGATCCTCCAGGAAAGCCAGGACATCTTCTGTGAACACCGGGGCCATGACTGCCACCGCTGATGAATATTTAAGGAAATACGGTGATCTGGCAGTAAGAGAGATGAAGAGGACTGGAATACCGGCAAGCATAACCCTGGCACAGGGCATGCTGGAATCCAATTATGGCCGCAGTACACTGGCCAGGAACGGCAATAACCATTTCGGTATTAAATGTCACAGTGACTGGAAAGGTGCTAAGATATATCATGATGATAATCGCAAGGGAGAATGTTTCAGAGCATATCGTACGGTAGAAGACTCTTACGTTGACCACTCTGACTTTCTCGTGAACGGCTCACGTTACAGGGAGTTGTTCAAGCTGAGAAGCACAGACTACAAGAGCTGGGCACACGGACTGAAGAGGGCAGGGTATGCGACAGATCCAAATTACGCCACGCTGCTTATCCGAAAGATTGAGGATTATGGTCTCCATGCTCTTGATGCAGGCGGCAGCAGGGCGGTAATGGCAGTAGCAAAGGAACCTGCGGTGACAAAGCCTGCGAATGATTCGGTTGTAAATACTCTTCCTGAACGGGCAGCGGCGCAGGCGCCGATAAAGGTTATCAGCCTGAACACCGGAATGATTGAGACGATCAACAACGTCCAGTATGTCATTGTACAGGATAATGACACGTATGAATCACTGGCAGAGAAGTATATGCTTCTTTCATGGGAGATAAGCCGTTACAATGACCTTCCGGCAGGGGCGCCGCTTCAGCCGGGACAGCTATTATACCTTCAGCCGAAAAGAAATAAGGCTGCGCCAGGGTTTGCAACTCATGTGGTTCAGCAGGGAGATACAATGTATTCAGTTTCTCAGAAGTATGCCGTCAGGCTTTCCTCACTCTATAAGATGAATTTAATGGACGAGGGAACTGAGTGTTCAGTCGGACAGAGGCTTAGGCTCAGGTAGAACCCGGTATCCCTGAATATTTTTTCCTCTCAGAAACTCGGACGAGGTCATTCTGCGACGGCCTTCGGGCTGGAGCTCCGTGATCTCCACAGAACCCTCGCCGCAGGCAATAAATAGCTGCCTGTTATCTTTCACTATTACTGTGCCAGGTTCATCTCTGACATCATATGAGGTTAAGCTTCTGAAAAGTTTCAGTTTCATCTCATTGCCGGCAGAACTCAATACGGTGGCAGCACCGGGCCACGGTGAGAGGCCTCTTATTTTATTATGGATATTTTGCGAGGAGTCTTCCCAGTTGATAAGGGTATCTGCCGGGAAGATCTTCGGTGCTGTATGAACTGTTGTTCCGGGAGGAATCACCTGCGGCACAGCCTTCAATGATTTTTCAGCAAGTCCCCTGACTGTCTCCGTAACCAGAGCTGCGCCCATTTTCATAAGGCGGTCATGCACCTCTCCGGCTGTCTCCTGTGGGTCTATTGCTGTCTCTGCGGAGAGCAGGATCTTGCCTGTATCTATCTCATGGTCAATTAAAAAAGTGGTTACTCCTGTCTTTGTCTCGCCGTTCATGACAGCGTGGTTTATGGGTGCGGCGCCACGATACTGAGGCAGGAGGGAGGCATGAAGGTTAAAAGTGCCCATCGGCGGGAGACTCCATACCTCATCAGGCAGCA
>JAQBHM010000169.1:0-4090 GCA_032127795.1 Bacteroidales bacterium
CATCAGGTGGTTGGTAATGAACATTTTTCCCCTCCTCGAGGAGGGGAGCCGTCCGCCACAGGGCGGACGGGGGGTGGTGTGATACATTGCGAAGTCAGCGGGGGGTGGTGAGATTGTATCGTCCTAAAAAAAGTTGACTGTATTTTAAGCTAATCCTGATATAAGTTTACTTTTTAATCATTTTTAGTCAACCTATTTCAGGACATGCCAGCGGGGGGTGGTGTGATGTTGATAGACATTGCGAAGTCAGCGCGATTTCCCCTCCTCGATGAGGAGGGGAGCCGTCCGCCACAGGGCGGACGGGGGGTGGTGTGATCCTGATATAAATTAAAACCATATATTTATAAGGCAACAGCATTACATAAACCCCTTCATTAATCTCATATCATGAAGCACCTGGCAATTCTGATTCTGGTAACTTTTCATTCCTTCCTCCTGCAGGCACAGCTCCTGCCGGGATTTACCGCATCCGGCTCTTTTAACGAGCAGCAGATGGTCATAGAAAATTCACCTCCCGGAACAAGGATACTGATCAATGCACCCCTTGAAGGTTTTGGAAACGATCACCGCGTCCTGCTTGTAATTTTCGCCCTCCCCAACGGCAATACCATTGAACAGACATTCGGTAAGAAGCTAAATGAGGGAGACGACTGGCATTTTGATATCCAGCATATAGGAGCACAGACACGGTTCTTAAGGGGCATACTGAAGAATCAGACAGTCGTTGTTGCCTATTTTGAAAACAGTAAGAAAAGCTGGCCGGCATGGAATGCCGGTACACCCGATTATAAGGAGCAGGTGGCTGGAATGGTCAGTGATGTAACTGAAATCTTTGCTGCCTGGAAGCCTCAGATAGCTCTCAACGGTCACAGCGGAGGCGGCAGATTCATCTTCAGTTATCTGGATGCTTTTGATGAAATCCCGAAGGATGTTGTCCGCATTTCATTTCTCGACAGCAACTACGGATGGGAAGATGCGGTATACGGACCGAAACTGGTCAGGTGGCTGAAGTCAGGCAAAGATAAATACATGTGTGCCCTTGCCTATAATGACAGCGTGGTAGTCTATAACGGAAAACCTCTGGTGTCGCCCACCGGAGGGACATGGTACCGGACCAGGATGATGCAGAAATACCTCTCCGGCTCATTCAGGTTCCGAAAGGAGGATAACGACTCATTGCTGTGGTATCGCGCTCTCAAAGGAAGGACAGAGATAATTCTCAAAACCAACCCTGATAAAAAAATATTCCATACTGTTCAGGTAGAACGCAATGGGTTCATTCATAGCATGCTAAGCGGAACAGTACTGGAAGAGAAAGACTATTTTTACTTCGGGTCACGGGCATATTCTGACTTTATTTCTGACAGGGTGATAATTCCTCTGCGTGAACTTAATATACCTGCGCGCACCGCAGCCCCGGAGTCCGGCTCTGCTTTCATGAAACGCATTGCACCATTATCCCTTGATGAGCGTGAAAATGAGATATTTAAAGCCCTGGCATCAGGTAATATGCCTGATTTTCTGCGAAATATGATAACTGTAACGGACTCCAGCGCTGACGCTGAGGGAGTGTTGCACAGTGTTGAGTACGAGGTCATGCCCGATTACCTCGCGGTTGGAGACGAAAAGGATTTTTGCAGGATACCTATGAGCCCCCACACTGCACAGCGTCTGGCAGATCTTTTCGGTGCCTCTATGTTAACTTCTAAGATCAGTGACGATATCTACAAAGTGGCGAAAGTAAAACTTACGCCGTTCAACTATATCCCGGTAGGTAATGCCAATGAGCTGGTGACAAAATTTGAAGATCATAACACACAGATAGAAAAACAGCTGGCAGAGGCAGGAGGGAAACACGGTCAGCTGGCGGCCGGGATTAAGAAAGATGTGATCCTGGCTGCGCGACTGGCGGATCAGCACGACAGGCTGATTCTTTACGGCTGGCATAAGCCTGATGGCAAACCGATACAACCGGTTTACAGCAGACATGTCGACTGGTATGTCGATTACAGCCATGGAATAAGGTTTATCAACAACCAGGTACTCATTGACGGTAGCCTGATGTTTTTAACGGATATCCTTAAAGACCCGGTACTTTATAAGATCTTCAGCGATGAAGACTCCCCGATGCCTCAGCCGGCCTATAGAAAGCTATAGGTGCCTGCTATTTGCTCCATGCTCATTGCTGCATGCTCATTGCTGCATGCTCAATGCTGCATGCTCCTGCTTCAGGCTTTCCTGATCTCTTCCTTCAGCCTCTGGATATGTCCGCGGCCCAGTCCTTTGACCTCGCAGCCCAGCTGGAAATAGCGCCTGATATTGTCATCGGTGAGTATCCCGAAACAATCTATAATGGCTGCCGGCTTACCTATGGTTTTCACCAATTCATCAGGGTCAAGATGCATGTATGCCTCATGCGGAACAGCCAATATGACCGCTTCAGCTCCACGAAGAGCTTTGCTTAGATCCTGCTCAACACGTATCTCCTTCAGCTTCTCCTGGTTGCGGAAGAACTGGGCCTTGCTCTGGCCTTCCGCAGGATAGGTATCCTGCTGCTCAAATTCCCACCAGTGCTCAACATAGGGGTCGTGTACCCTGATCTCAGCACCCATTTCGGCGAGCTTTCGGATCACGATCTCCGATCCGCTGTAACGCGTGTCACCCACATCTTCCCGGTAGGCAGCCCCAAGAACCAGCACATCTGCCGAGGCTATAGGCTGACCCATGTTGCGCAGGGCATCTCGTGTCAGCTGCCCGACATGCAATCCGCGGGTGTCATTAATATCTATGGCCATAGGAGTGAGTCTGAAAATATCATCCTCAAAACCGAGAATATGTTTATAAGCCCAAACTCCTAATCCACCGTCCTTCGGCAGGCAATAACCACCTATACCCGGTCCGGGAAATATCATGTTGCTGTGCGTGGGCCTTACCTTTATTGCCTTAATGACCTTCACAAGGTCAACACCGTTTCGCTCTGCAAAAAGGCTCCACTCATCAAGGAAGGCAAGGATGGTGGCGCGGTAGCTGTTTTCTACTATTTTTGCCGTCTCCGACTCGATGGGCCGGTCCATGACCGTCAGGGGAAATTTATCCGTGTTCAGTACCTCATTAAGAAATTTTACTACCCGTTTTTTTGCCTCCTCATTTATACCGCTGCATACCCTCCAGAAATCACGTATGCTGGCAACATAGTTTCGCCCTGGCATTACTCTCTCATAGCTGTGTGCAAGCAAAGGATCTGACTCTATTCCGCGCTTTCGGAATGTCTTTTTCATAATCGGGTATGCTACCTGCTCGGTTGTTCCCGGAGCAACAGTGGTCTCTATCAGCACCAGGGCGTCAGGCTTTATGTGCTCAGCAATCACCCCCAGCGAAGCCTCCAGAGCCGCCATATCAGTCGACCCTGACCTCACATTGCCAAGCTCCTCCTTGATATAATCACATTGTACGTCAACCACAACCACATCAGCCAGCTTAAGGACATCATATGTGAAGGTGGCCATCAGTGTCTTCTTATCGAGGATACAGCGCGCGATCATAGGATCCACCTCGGGGTCCTCGGCTTTTACAGGTGAAACGCCGCGGTTCAGCAACGGTATTTTCCAGAAACTGCGCGCGCTGGGACGCTGCATTCCTATTACAAATTTCGATGGCTTACCGCTTTTTTTATCAACGGTATCTGCAACAATAGCCGCCATCACCGCACCCACAAAACCTACGCCCATTACTACGACTATCTCGCGGCCAAGGGCACGTTCCTGGTCGACACGCTTCTTAATGCTATCAAATTCGGCTTTATAATCTTCAGGATTCGGCAGCGGAAATTTCTCGCCGTTAGGACTGACAGAATACTTAACACTCATATTTTCCTTTGTTTTAAATTAATGATGACCGTCATATCTTATTTAATCTTTAAATCTACAAATAGTTCCCTGAAAACGGAATGAAAACGATAGAATAATAGAATTATCCTGGCCTTTAACCTGGCGTCAGCCTTTCTTTCATAATGTCAAAAGCTTGCCAGGGATCATTAATTTCTACCCGGGAATTTTTCGTAGAAGCGATATTCAGGTTTCTGTATCATGGC
>JAQBHM010000170.1:0-2876 GCA_032127795.1 Bacteroidales bacterium
TGTTTTTGGTATCTATGAACTTATCCATACCGTAAAGGCAAAAACATTCAGCCCGTTTCTAAAGTCTTTTTCGCTACTTCTCCTGGCAGCCATTCTTTCTGTAGGGGTCAACTTCGGAACACTGTACACAACATGGGAATATGCCCAGGAATCCACCAGGGGCAAGAGTGATCTGGCCAAGGAGAGTTCGAAGGAAGAGATGGGACTGGATAAAGAATACATTACACAGTGGAGCTACGGTATAGGAGAAACGATGACCCTGCTTATTCCTGACTTCAAGGGTGGGGCATCAGCCGCCTTTGACAGAGACTCAGAGACTGTCAAAGCCCTCCGGAAAAACAATATGGCTCAAGCCTCAACCCAGCTGTACAGATACTGGGGAAGACAGCCTTCCACGAGCGGACCTGTCTATTTCGGTGCCATTATTATATTTCTTTTCATTTTCGGTCTCATTATCCTGCCCGGAAGGGAAAAATGGTGGATACTGACTGCTGTTCTGCTTTCAGTTTTTCTCTCCTGGGGGAAAAACCTCATGTTCTTTTCATCACTTTTCATCGACTTTTTCCCTGGTTATGACAGGTTCCGGGCTGTATCTATGACCCTGGTAATAGCTGGGGTATGTGTGCCTCTCCTCGCTGTACTGGCACTTAAGGAAATCACAGAAGCCAAACTGTCTTCCAGGAAAGTCCTGAAAGCCCTGGCGATTGCCGCCGGCATTACAGGAGGCCTCTCTTTCCTTTTCTTCCTTTTCCCTGGTCTTGCAGGCTCATTTCTCAGGCCTGATGAAGTTTCAATTCCCGATTCTTACAACTGGCTTAAAGATGCAATGATCGCAGACAGAAAAATGATGCTTCGGACCGACGCCATACGTGCATCTTTCCTGATAGCTGCAGGAGCTGCGGTATTGTGGTTCTATATGAAAGATAAACTCAAGCCTTTATCTCTCATAATCATTCTGGCAGCTCTCTTCCTAATTGACCAGATACCTGTTGATGCCAGATATCTTAACGGATCCAATTTTGAAAGTAAAAGGATTGCTGAGAATAACCTCGCTCCTACAACGGCTGATAAGTCCATTCTCCAGGATCACAATGAGTTCAGGGTGCTTAACCTGACCGTCTCCACATTCAATGATGCCTCTACATCTTACTACCATAATTCTGTGGGAGGTTATTCCGGAGCCAAATTGAAAAGATACCAGGAACTGATTGAAACAAGGCTTTCGGAAGAAATTAACTCCCTTATTTCCGTGCTTCAGAATGCCACCTCAGTTGATGAAGCTTCCAGGGCACTCAAGCATGCTAATGCTCTGAATATGCTTAATACCCGGTATATAATTCTCTCTCCTGATGCTGTGCCCCTGGCAAATGAGAATGCACTCGGTAATGCATGGCTGGTTGACAGGGCTTTGATTGTTGAAAATGCTGACGCTGAACTGGAGGCACTGAAAACTATCGATCCGGCTACAGAAGCAGTGGTCGACAGGAGATTTTCCGATCTCGTTACTGTCTCGGAAGCCCCTCAGGCTTCCACTGATACAATATATTTGTCTTCCTATCGGCCCAACCTGCTTACATATGAAACAAACCTTGCTTCTGACAGAGTAGCGGTATTCTCTGAGATATACTATCCTCACGGATGGCAGGCCCTTATTGACGGTAAACCTGCAGACCATTTCCGTACGGACTACGTACTGCGGGGTATGATCTTGCCTGCCGGACAGCACACGATAACATTTAAATTTGAACCCCAATCTTACAAAACAGGAAACAGGGTCTCAATGGCAAGTTCCCTGATCCTGATATTAATGCTTGCCTTTGCCGCCACTTCTGCCATAACAGCTTATCGAAAAAATGGCTGAAATCACTCGATGTCCTGTTTGCGGAAGCGAATCTCTCTCTGAACATCTCTCCGCCACTGACTTCCTGGTCAGCAGGGAGAGATTCAGGCTTGCACAATGCATGGACTGCTGCTTCATTTTTACGGCTGATCCGCCTGATGAAAAGAGATCAGGCAGATACTATCTCTCTGAAGATTACATATCACATGCAGACAGAAAAAGAAACCTTACGGAAGTGCTTTATCATCTCGCAAGACGTGTCATGCTGGGAAGAAAAGAAAAGCTGGTGGCGCGTGTATGCCGTATGAAGGCTGGAAACCTGCTGGATATAGGCAGCGGTACCGGGTATTTTGCAGCTTTCATGAAGGAGAAGGGATGGGAAGTGAAAGGTGTGGAGATCAGCGAAAAGGCACGCCAATATTCTGTCTCAAGATTTGGTATCAATGTTGTCTCACCTGAAGAGACCATAAGCCTGCCGGACAAATCATATGACTGCATCACACTCTGGCATGTTCTGGAACATTTTTATTATCCGGATCAATGGATGACTGAGATCTCCAGACTACTTAAAGATGACGGGAAATGTATCCTTGCCCTGCCTAACTTTACCTCATCTGATTCAAAATGGTTCCGGAATAACTGGGCTGCCCTTGACGTACCAAGGCATCTGTGGCACTTCGCACCGGATACTCTTGAAAGATTTATTCAGCGAAACGGATTTACCTGCACAATGATTAAAGGAATGCCTCTTGACCTCTTTTATATTTCAATATTGAGTTATAAAAACTCCGGAATAAGATTTGCATTTTTCAGAGGAATGGCTACTGGCCTGATCCTTTCCTTTAAAAATTTATTTATTCGTAATTCAGCCAGTTCCCTGATTTATGTAATCGAAAAACAATCCTAGTATCGGTCAAGCCATCTGAACCTTCTCAGGCTATCACCAAACTTCAGGGCAACAACAAATTCATGTGATCCGTAAGTTGATCTTTGAATCTTCTGCAATGTAAAGTCAAATGAGTATCCAAAGAAGAAC
>JAQBHM010000171.1:0-4467 GCA_032127795.1 Bacteroidales bacterium
AGTGACAACGGAAGCCTTACTGCAATTGTAAATATAAAGCGTAACGGCACCGGTCCTGTTTCTCCTGAATCTGCAGCCGGGATGCTTATCGGAGCAGGAGCATCACTTGATTACCGTGCTGCAAGCCTTGTTTTTCATTCCTGGGGAGAAGGAGGCGGATTCTTTATAGGAATTGATGGAGAAGGAAAGGTATTTATCCGTGACAACACCCGTGAAAATGAATATCCTGCCTACTCTGCCAAAGGTTCAGGCAAATGGAAGGAAGTCATTCTTAAGATAGTAATAGAGGAAGCGGAGGAAGGTGTGTCAGTGATCAGTGTTATCGCTGTCGATCCATCCACAAGGAACATCATCTCAGAGGTCAGGGATGTAAAAGTGCCACATACGAGGCTGTCAGGCAATATTGCCCTTGTCTCCCATGCAGGGAGCATGGAGAAGAGAAAAGAGACCTTTTCATTCTCGCGGTGGAGTATCAGAGGAAGCAGGTTGCAGCGTACCAGAAACCATAATACCGGCCCACTGGTCACAGCACAGTATACTGTCAGCCGTGGCATAATGAAGATGACAGCTCAGCTGATGCCTGTAAACGGGGAATTGTGTGATTCAGTTGAACTACAGCTGATTGATGAGGAGAAGTGGCAGACAGTAGCTGTCTCGGCGGTTGACACTCCCTCATATACAGCATCCTTCAGACTGGCGAACTGGAGAGAGAGCAGTGACAGGCAGTATAGGCTTCATGCAAGGTACCGCTTTGGCAGCGAGGTCACCAATATCCTGTCAGGGACAATCAGGCATGACCCGGTGGATAAGGAACAGATTAAGGTACTTTCTCTGTCATGTATTGAACAGGTCATAAAACCCGATCCCGGGAAATGGATGGGGATAGATGCAGGCTATTTTCCCTTTGACAGTAATATTCTTTATCCCAATGCAAGGCTGACTGATGCTCTGAAAAGACATAATGCCGATCTGCTTTTCTTTGCAGGAGACCAGGTTTATGAGGGCGCCTCCCCCACTGCTGCGGAATATGGCCCTGATGCCATTTATGATTATCTGTACAAATGGTACCTGTGGTGTCTTACCTACCGCGAACTGACCATTAACATACCTTCCATAGCAATTCCTGATGACCATGATGTCTACCATGGCAACCTGTGGGGCTGCGGTGGCAGGGCTGCACCCTCAGGAATGAAAGGCAAGGATGCCCAGGATGCCGGAGGGTACAAGATGCCGGCCCGCTTTGTAAATATGGTTCAGGCAACGCAGACAAGTCATCTTCCTGATCCTGTTGACCCGCAGCCGGCAGAGCAGGGAATAGGCGTCTATTTCACTGAGTGCAATATCGGAGGTGTCAGTTTTGCCATAATCGAAGACCGCAAGTTCAAGTCAGCTCCCAAAGAGCTTCTTCCCGATGCCATGATAGATAACGGCTGGCCTCAGAATCCCAGGTGGGATCCCCGGAGACAAGCCGATGTGCCAGGCGCCACTCTTCTTGGCGAAAGGCAGTATTCTTTCCTTGAAAAGTGGGCTGACGACTGGTCCGGCGGAACCTGGATGAAGGCTGTGCTGTCACAGACCCTGTGGGCTAATCTGGCAACTCTGCCTGACTCCGCCGTCAGTGATAATATGGTCCCATATATGCCTGTTCCTGATTCGGGTGTATATGTTACCGGTGACAGGATAGTCAGTGACTTTGATTCTGACGGATGGCCCCAGAGCGGGAGGAACAGGGCACTGAAGATAATCCGGAAAGCCTTTGCACTACATATTGCAGGTGACCAGCATCTGCCGAGCACTCTGCAATACGGAACAGACACATGGGGTGACGCCGGGTATGCAATAGTCTCTCCCGCTACGGGCAATATTTTTCCCAGACGCTGGTTTCCTCCTGTCCCCGGCAGGAACAGGGAAGATAATGCGCCCCTGTATACCGGAGAATTTGAAGACGGCTTCGGCAACAGGATTACTGTTCACGCCGTGGCCAATCCTCACACCAGCAAGGTAAAGCCCATCAGGAACAATGAACTCGTTACAGGTTACAGTTCCATCGTTTTCAATAAGAAGACAAGAGCCATTGAGCTTGCAAACTGGCCGGGTTATGCAGATCCCCAAACGGGAAGTCCTTTCCCGGGATGGCCTGTAAATATTAATCAGAGTGATAATTACGGTCGCAGGATATTAGCCTGGCTGCCTGAGATAGTAGCAGAAGGGATAACAGATCCCGTGATCAGGGTTATAAGCGAATCTACCGGAGAGACCATATACACATTAAGGATCAGCGGCAACGCATACCAGCCTGGCGTTTTTTACTATGGTCTGTATAGTGTTGAAGTCGGGGACCCTGACACCGGAGCCTGGAAAAGAACAGAAGGTATTGCCGCCTGGTCGACAAAAGAGAGAAATAAGCTCGTCATTGCATTTTAGAATAACCGTCGCAGGATAAGAGATACTTTCCATTACTGCGCCAGTACCGTATTAGTGACCGGGATACATAAGAAGAGGCCTTTATAATGAAGGCCTCTTCTTTTTTCGGTTTTCCGGATGCTTTTAAAGCAATACTCTATTTTACCGGTGCGTTTTTCAGTGTTGCCTTCAGGAAATTCCAGAATTTAACTACTGATTCTATCTCCACCTTCTCATCCGGGCTGTGGGGGAATCGGATTGTAGGCCCGAAGCTGATGGTATCAAGATGGGGATAGGGTCCCATAATTATACCGCACTCCAGTCCTGCATGTATGGCTCTTATCTCAGGTATCTTCCCGTACAGTTTATCATATGTATGCTGCATTGTCTTCAGGATATCCGAAGAGAGGTCAGGATTCCATCCTGGATAACTACCGGAGAGCTCAACCTTTGCATCAATAAGATGGAATATGGCTGCTATCTGCCATGCAGTTGCCTCCTTGGCTGTATCGACTGAGCTGCGTGTGAGGCAGTAGGCTTCAAATTTGCCCTCATTGATCTTCACAATGGCAAGATTGTTTGATGTTTCAACAAGACCCGGCATGCTGTGGCTCATTCTCATAACTCCATGGGGGCAAGCAAATACAGCCCTGATAATGCGGTACTGATCACCGGCATTCATGACTTTTTCCGGTGCCTTGCATGTTTCAGCGGTAAATCTTACATCAGGGTCACTCTCCTTGAATTCTGTCCTGTAGATATTTTCGTAACCTGCAACGAACTTTTCAAACTCTTCCTTTTTTATCGCAGGAACAACAACAGTACCGAATGCTTCGCGGGGTATTGCATTACGAAGGTCACCACCTAAATAAGATGCAATGCGCATTCCGAAGTCATGCTCGGCCTGCTGAAAAAATCTGAACATGAGCTTATTGGCATTGCCGCGGTCGAGGGGAATATCAACACCGGAGTGACCTCCGCGAAGACCCTTGATAACGATTTTATACGCAGCGGTTCCTTCAGGCGTCCTGTCAAGTCCGTAATTACGCTTTGCACTCACATCTATACCACCGGCACATCCCACATAGAGTTCACCCTCATCCTCGGAGTCCATGTTTATCATGATCTCACCCTGGAGCACTCCCTTTGCAAGGTTATTTGCACCTGTCATGCCTGTCTCTTCATCTATTGTAAAGAGTGCCTCCAGCGGACCGTGCTCAACCTCCGGGTCAGTCAGGGCAGCCATGGCTGCCGCTACACCTATTCCATTGTCAGCGCCAAGGGTTGTCCCATTTGCCTTTACCCATCCACCGTCAGCATATGCTTCAATAGGGTCTTTCTCAAAATCAAAGACCTTGTCAGAATTCTTCTGAGGCACCATGTCAAGGTGTCCCTGCAGTATTATCCCCTTGCGATTCTCCATACCCTTCGTGGCAGGTTTGCGGATTATTACATTACCGGTTTTGTCGACAATAGTTTCAAGGCCTTTGTCTTCACCAAACTTCTTCATGTAATCAATCATCCTCTGCTCCTTCTTTGAAGGGCGTGGAATCTGTGTTATTTCATAGAAATATTTCCACAGAAGTTTTGGTTCAAGTTTACTTATATCACTCATAATTAAATGTTTAATGATTATTCTTTTATAATATTTGGTTTTTCAAGGCCATAGCCTTTCTTCCTGTCTTCTGCTTTCAGAAGAAATCCGAAGCCGAGTGCTACTACTCCCAGGGCAGTAAATATCATCATTGGCAACTGATAATTATAACTGGGTACAGGTACGCCGTCGAGCAGATAGGTACCGGTAACGCAATATTTGTCAAGCACCCATCCGATAAGATAAGGTACTCCCATCAGCCCCCAGTTCTGAACCCAGAAAATCAGGGCATAAGCCGTACCAAGTTGCTTTTCGGGGATTATCTTTGGAACTGATGGCCACATCGCCGAGGGAACCAGAGAAAATCCTATACCAAGAATAATTATGAGAGCAATAATTTTAGCAGCAGGAATTGGTTCACGATTGCGACCAATGACGGACAAAAAAGCAAAGACATTGGTTAATGTGAA
>JAQBHM010000172.1:0-3601 GCA_032127795.1 Bacteroidales bacterium
GCTTTTCATGGTGCCGGAAACTGCTGCTGCAGGAAGAGAGGCGATAAAGGCTTCAGAATCCTTGCTGTTGTACATATGCACCAGTAGCCTGGTAGTCATGAGAGCGCTGATATTATTGTTGGGTGACAATCCCGAACCGTCAAGCATTATTGCCTCATAGGGTTCACACCCTATGGAGTCCAGGAAGTTTCTGATGACCCCTGATCCCGCGCTGAATGAACCTTCTTTGCCAATGACGTATCCTAGATGTTTCCTGAGCAGTTCGGCATACAGGTTTACGCTCTGGTGGTTTGTGGTCTTTATGATTTCGCTGAGCGGAGGAGATAAGGTTTCGCATACGGGAGTCGCTGATTCACTTTTCAGTACTAACCTGTCACTGGCAGGGTTTCTGTCAATTTTTATACCTGCCTGTTTCATTGCCTGGTTGAGTAGGTTTACCAGGGTGGATGGAGGGTCAGCCATTGAGGCTTTGAGAATCATGCTGCTGTCAGCAGGAACCGACCCGGATATCCAGGCATTGGTTGAATAAGGGGCATTATAGACATATCCGTTATCTGACCGGCCTGAAGAGGTCAGGTAATTACGGAGATGCATATTTTCTCCGTACTTATCCACAGAATCAATCACTGCCGGTGATCCTTCCGAATATCCGGTAACATAGATATTGTACTTGTTATCGTTATAGTTGATGTCATACACACCTGCGCCGTAGTAGTTGCCAAGGTCAGCCCATGACCAACCGCCCGGGACAGGGTTATTATCGTAGATTGACTCTGCAGCAGCCACCCGGCCTTTCACCCGCCGCAGCCCCATTGCTGCCAGTGATTCTGCCCATTGTGCGGTAACATCTCCGTAGTGGTCGGCAAAATATGATGATCCCAGGGCAGGGTCAGCCCCCCCGAGAATGATGATGTCTCCGTCAAGGATACCTTTCCGCTCATTGAAATGCCCTGACATGAATACTTTCGTTGAAAACCGGTAATCGGCTCCGAGTAGTGAAAGTGCGATGGAGGTGGGATAGAGTTTCATAATTGAGGCTGATGCCAGGTTGCGGTCTGCATCATACCCGAAAACGACATCCCCGGTCACGGCATCGGCAAAGCATATTGAAAATGAGGTGCCAGTGAAGGATGTATCTGCAAGCAAGGTGCTTATGGCTCCTTCCTGTCCTTTTAAAGCTGTCAGAGCAGTAACAGTAATAAGAAATGTAAAAACGATCCTGATTTTCATATGGCTTTATTTTGTTCAAGAGTTGACAATAGTCCGCATGCAGCATTTATATCCAGTCCCCGGCTTGCACGTATAGTGGCCGTGATACCTTTTGCATTGAGTTTATCACGAAATAATTCCATTTCCACGGTGCCCGGACTGACGTATTCCGACCCCGGAATAGCATGGAATCTTATCAGGTTGACACGACACCTGATGCCGTTGAGAATCCTTGCAAGCTCCTTCACGTGCATAGTAGTGTCATTCATACCTTTGAATACAATATATTCAAATGAGACACGACGTTGTCCCCCGAAATCGAATGCCCTTATAATGTCAAGAACTTCCTTTACAGGATGAGCATTCTGGACAGGCATCAGCGCCTGCCGCTCTTCGTCAAAGGGGCTGTGAAGGCTCACTGCCAGGTGACACTTTGTTGCATCAAGATACTGCTTCATCTTTTCCACAATGCCCACAGTGCTTACTGTGACCCTCGTAGGACTCCATCCGTATCCCCAGGGAGCGGTGATTATTTCAAGGCTCTTCAGTACTTCCTCCAGGTTGTCAAGAGGCTCCCCCATACCCATGTAAACAATATTTGTCAGCCGGTCATGTTCAGGAATACTCCTGAACTGGTTAAGTATCTCCCCCGAGGTGAGGTTTCCCTGGAAACCCTGCTTCCCTGTCATGCAGAAATGACATCCCATGCGGCATCCCGACTGTACTGAAAGACAGACGGTTGCCCGGTTACGGTCAGGTATGAAGGCCGTCTCAATGAAGCGGTTAACGAGCACCTTGAAGAGGTATTTTTTTGTGCCGTCACTTCCTGCAGCTTCTGAAGAGGGTGGCATCGTCCCGACTTCATAAAGTTCTGAGAGAGCAGAACGTGATTTCAGTGAGAGGTCTGTCATTTCCTCCACTGTCTGCACTCCCTTTTTATAAAGCCACCCGGCAATCTGTTTTGCGGAATATCCCGGCAGCCCGGCAGAAGTTGTCACTGCGGACAGTTCGGCAAGGGTCTTTCCAAATAATCTTTCCTTTGTCATCAGAACCGGTATGCTGCCTTTTCCAGTTCATTGATGTTTTTAAAAGGCCTGGGCGGTTTAAGGTAACCATTGAGAAAGTCATAGACGTCAAGTCTTATCTGCCTTGCCTCTTTATAGTCCATCCTGTTGAAGGAGTGACCACCGGGCATGGCCTCAAAGATCTTGTATTTGAAATTCTCTTTTCCGGCAGCCTTTAATGACTTGATCAGGTGTTCCACTTCCAGCGAGTTGACATCTTCATCATTGGTGTTGGTATGGATGAGCAGGGGGGTATTGCGGTAACGGTCAACCTGCCATGCCGGTGACCTTTTACGGTATTCGGCGACATTTTCATCAGCACTCTTGCCAATGTGGTATTCGGCAGAGTAAAGGTCACGGTACTCATCATCCTTGTACCCCATGCGTGCTATAAGATCACTCACAGGTACCCCTGCGTAGCAGGCCTTATATGCCTCCGGATGGTTGAAGATGCAGAAGAGACCTATCAGTCCGCCATGGCTCCACCCGATGACACCAACGCGGTCTTTATCAACAATATCATAGTTGTCAATCATATACTGACGACTGGCGTCAACATCTTCAACCTCCAGCCCGCCGTAGTCAATGCGCCGGTACATCCCTGCACCGTAACCCGTTGAGCCACGGTATTCAGCAGCCACAACAATATATCCCTGTGACACCATCTCACGAACGATGTGAGTATAATAGGTGTCAAAACTGGCATGTACACCTCCGTGAGGGAAGACCAGCAGAGGATATTTTTTTGAAGGGTCTGTATCACGAGGGATGAAGACATAGCTCCAGAACTTCAGAGGATTGCCTGCTCCCTGTCCTGTAGGATTAGACTCCTTCGCAGGCGGCGGCCCGGTAATAAAGATCTTGTCAACAAAAGCCACATCACCCACCCTGTCAAACCAGAGCAGATCGTCAATTTTCTTTTCCAGCATATCCAGCCGGTGGTCAATAGCCTCGAAGTTCCTGTCTGCCGACTGTATGGCGTTCATCAGTTCTGCATTGCCAGGCTGTGCCTCAACTGAAACGGTTCCAGATGAGACGAAAGCCAGGACGATAAGAATTTGTAAGAGATGCCTTTTCATTGTCAATGTTATAATTAGGTTAGATTTCTTTTTCACCGCTGAAGACAAATGTTGCAGGTCCGGTAAGCATTATGTCCGTGACGGTTTCATTATTTATTTTAAAGGATACCCTCAAAATGCCTCCCTTAACAATAACTTCGGTGTTGGAGGTGACAATTTTTCCGGAGAAGACTGCCGCAATGGCAGATGCAGTGACGCCCGTGCCGCATGCCAGTGTTTCATCCTCCACGCCGCGTTCGTAGGTGCGCA
>JAQBHM010000173.1:0-8177 GCA_032127795.1 Bacteroidales bacterium
AAAAGAACCAATATTACAAAGGTATCACAAGGAGCTGAAATCAGCAAATTTATTTTAGTTCTTTCCAGATGAGGGCGGAGGCTCCGAGGACGGCAGCGCGGGCTTCCGGGAGGCCTGACGGTAGTACTTTAAAGGTGCCGCGGAATATTGGCTGGACGAGCTCGTCAGCATATTTTCTGACGGGTTCAAAGATGGCCTCGCCTGCCTGTGCCAGTCCTCCGAAGAGGAATATTGTCTCAGGGCTGGAGAAGATGACGGCATTGGCTATTCCGAGGGCTATCATGCGTGCAGTCTGGTCGATGGCCATCTGTGCAATGACGTCGCCGGCGGCAGAGGCTTCAGCCACGCGCCTGGAGGTTATCTCCGTGCTCTTCAGCTCGCGCAGTATGCTCTCTTCGCGGCGGTCGGCAAGAAGGAACAGCACCGTACGTACAAGGCCCGTGGCTGAAGCGTATGTCTCAAGACATCCCCTGCGGCCGCAGCCGCAGACTCTGCCGCCCTCGGCCACCGTCATATGACCCAGCTCACCGGCAAAGCCGGTGTGGCCGTAGACAACCTCCCCGTCAACAACAATGCCGCTGCCAAGACCTGTCCCCAGCGTCAGAATGATAAAGTCCCTGGTATCCTTCGCTCCTCCGAAGAGCATCTCACCCAGCGCAGCCGCATTGGCATCATTGGTTATCAGCGTCTTCAGCCCCGTCTTCCGCTCGGTGATGCGCGCCAGTGGAATGATACCCTTCCATCGCAGGTTGGGAGCCAGCTCAATGGTGCCCTTGTGAAAGTTGGCATTCGGCGCACCGATGCCTATACCAACAAGCTTAAGATCATCCCTGCCGGCAATCATCTCCTTCAGCTTCAGATCCAGCGCTGTCACAAAATCATCGGCAAAGGCATAGTCAGCCGTGGCCAGCCGTCCTTCACCGTGTATCTCTCCGGCAACATCAACCAGCCCGATGATGGTGTTTGTACCACCAATATCCACTCCTGCAACTACTTCTTTCATCATATGATAATTTGATTTTAACGGTATGATATAACCTCCGCCGGAATCATTAATATGTTAATGTGAATCACATTAACGGAGGTTTCATTCTCTCACTCTATACTTCTTTTAACAGATCAGGTTTTGTGCGGTATGTCTCGAGCACCAGCTCCCCGAAGAGGGTGTTTGCCCAGGCAAACCATTTGCGTGTATACTGAGTGGGATCATCCTTCATAAATGACTCATGCATGAAACCGGTTGCGGCATGAGTATTCTGAAGCATCCTCAGCGATGCCATAATATCATAGTCATTGTTGGCTGTCAGCGCCTTGACGGTGATGCCTATGGGCCAAACGCGGTTAAGACCTGTATGCGGACTCCCGACACCGGAACCCATTATGCCCGAGAAATACCAGGGATTGCCTTTGCTCAGCACGAACTTCCTTGTTCTCAGGTATAGCGGGTCATTACGGTCAATGGTGCCAAGATAGGGCATGGCGAGCAGGCTCGGCACATTGGCATCATCCATGAAGTTGTAGTTATAATATCCGTCGGTCTCATAAGGTATTATCTCGCCGTATTCCGGATGGTTTGCCCTGGCATATTTTGTGAGGGCCGTCTCAACTTCATCCGCCAGCGCCGCAGCCTCAGCACTCAGGAGGGTATCCTTCAATAGGTCCGATGATATCTCGGCTATCTGGCGCAACGACCTGACTGCAAAATAGTTTGAGGGTATCAGGAAAGGCCAGGTGGTGGCATCATCTGAAGGTCTGAATATTGATACTATCAGTCCCACCGGCACAATGGGATTTCCGTATCCTGCACCGGCAACGGTATCTGTCTGCCACCCGGTGACCCGCTGAAACTTATAGGGCCCCTGTCCCTCCTTGCGCTGCTGCTGCCTGAAAGTCTTTATGATGAGCAGCATAGCCTCCTTCCATGAAGCATCGAAAACAGAAGTGTCACCCGTGGCCTTCCAGTAGCCGTGTGAAAGC
This sequence comes from Bacteroidales bacterium, assembly GCA_032127795.1. Taxonomy (GTDB): domain Bacteria; phylum Bacteroidota; class Bacteroidia; order Bacteroidales; family VadinHA17; genus SR-FBR-E99. The sequence goes on from JAQBHM010000173.1 coordinate 1,978, forward strand.
CTCACCGGATAACACAGTGAGTCAATCTCCCACTTGCGTTCATGAAGCTCCGGCTTCATGTCTGTAAGGTCATTCATCCACTCGCTCTGCCCCGGTCCGTCATTGAATGCATTGGCATACGGATCAATATGTATGCAGCGGACCTGTCTGTTTATTACCCCGGCCACCAGGTCCTTCAGCTTGCTGTCTGAGGCTGTCAGTGAAATATACGGCCACACCTGGGCCGTAGAGTCACGGAGCCACATAGCATGAATATCTCCGGTGATCACAAAGGTGTCAGGCCTGTTGTCCTTCTCGCTGTAGTTGACTGTAGTGTCAAGGGTATTCGGAAAACAGTTTCCAAAAAGCCATGCAAGCTCTGTGTCACCAAGAAAAGACTGCACCTCACTGATGGTATCCTCCACTGCCTTGCTGCGGAATTTGCGCAGCTTTGTTTCGGGCCTGTTTGACCTCCGGCTGTTCCTTCCCTGAAGGGCAAAGGAGGGTACTCCGGCGCTCATCGCGGCACCGGCAATAACGCTGTTCCTTACGAATCTTCTGCGGGTAGTCATATTTCTTTACCTTTTTATTTCCGGCTTGCTGCGCATCGAGACATCCTTTATATTTTTTGCGCCAATGTCCCAGTCCTGCTCCAGCTCCCAGTTAATCTTTACCTCAAGCTCTCCATTGTAGTAGGTAACAGGTTCAGGAGTGGCAAGGGGCATGTAGCTGCCTGATGACCATTCGCCATTATTGTCAAGGTCATAAACTGTCTTCAGCCTGTATTTTCCCTTCTCGAGCAGATCGAACTTCACGTTTCCGGGACTGGTGATCGCCGCTTCCCTGACAACTCTCTCCCTGTCTCCAAGAAGCTGTACTATTACTGCGCCTTCATATCCCGAGAGTTTTGCTGTGACAGTCCCGTAGTCCTCAGTGGTGGTAACGGAGAATTTATAAACATTTGAATCAGAATAGGAGTGATAAATATCGGAAAAGGCACTGTCAAGGCAGGTAAGATTGTATGACCTGCCGGTGGATAGTTCCGCCTCCATCCAGTAGCGCCGCGAGTCAAGTGAATCACTGATGAAAGTAAGGGGTATCTCCACGAATACCGTGTCAATGATCTGTCTGAGTATGATCCTTGATGTGTCCGGGGCATTCATCGGTACGGTTCCTGCAAACCAGGGCTTCATCCCCGGTTTGATTTTCATGCTGAGGTTTGTTCTGAAGTTGCCGGCAGTCTGACGAACAACTCCGCGAGGAAGTGCCGGCTTCACATACCTGAGTGCCACGGTATCGATCCTCGAAGAGGTGATGCCGGCACTGTCGGTAAACGGATAGGTCACCAGTGCCTCAATGAGGTCACGGTTGTATATAGAGTCTTCGGTGATCCATATCCTGAAGGTGTCACGTTTTATGTTATTCTCCATGTACCATGATTCAGGAGTTGCTCCCGTAAGCATCACAGAGAACTGTGCCGTGTCAGAAGGCAATGCCAGGCCGAAAGAGAGCAGCCCTGAGCTTTTCCGCTCGGTAAAAGTGAGATACTGTTTTGAGGGTGCAACGGTGAACGCATACATACGGTGGCGGCCGTAGGTATATATGGCCGGCTTCACACTCTCCGGCGCTGCCGGCGGCTTGTAGCTGATAGTGTCAAGGTCATTGACGGCATAGTCATCAGGAGTGACGGTGATGACCGAATCACAGAAAGCAAAGGTCTCAGCTTCAAGGTCGTATTTCTTGTTGCCGTTAAGGTCTTTCACGGCATAAAGCCTGTAACGCCCGGGTTTTACATTGCTGATGGCAAAACCGCCGGAAGGATCAGGCTTTGAAATATATGCCGGCAGCAGGGTCCTGGGTGCCGTATCTGAAAGGTTCGAATACATCAGCACCAGCATCTCTCCGGCAGCCTCAAGGTCTGTGGCATTGAAGATGTTGCCCGTCACGGTGAGAGAATCAAGCACCGGGCCAGTGGAGAAGACATACTGGTAGTTGGGGATGGGATTGTTCTCATTGTTGTCCCTGATGGCATCCTGAAAGTAAAAAGTATAGGTGGTGCTGTCAGCAAGTGGCTCTTCCCAGGTCACAATAAGTTCTTTCCCCTTCAGCTTAACCTCCGGTTTTATCTCCAGCGGTGGCGAGACCATGAACTTGTCAGTAATCTTGTCCAGTATCACATATTCATCAAAAGAGACCCTGAATGACTTTTCCGTGAACATCACCATGCCATTTTCAGGCATGCTTTTTAGGATCACCGGAGGGTCCAGGTCCCTCGGCCCTCCTGATGGGGCGCTGATCTTGGCGCATGCTGCCCCGAGGAGTAAAACCAGGGCCGCAATACCCTGCCAATTGGCTATATAACTCTTCCTGTCCACTGTTTACAAACTTACATCAAATTTTTTCTTTTGCCTTATTCATTGTCCTGTATGGACTTTTTTTTAATAAGTTTGTAGTACAAACAATGAAACCATGACCCTTCAAATCATTCCCTGGGATGTCAATCCTGAGATATTCAGAATCGGCACTTTCGCTGTGAGATGGTACGGACTGCTCTTTGCCTCTGGCTTCCTCTTCGGGTACTACATAATGCAGGGCATATTCAGGAACGAAGGGCTGAAGGTAGAGCTCCTCGACAAGCTTACGGTCTATGTGGCTATAGGCACAATAGTGGGCGCCCGGCTCGGGCACTGCTTCTTCTATGAGCCCGGCTATTACCTCGCTCATCCGATAGAGATCATCAAGGTATGGCACGGAGGCCTTGCCAGTCACGGTGCCGCCATAGGAATACCTCTGGCCCTGTGGCTGTTTGTGCGCAAAGAAAAGAAACCGTACATCTGGGTCATTGACAGGGTGGTCATTGTGGTGGCCCTCGCCGGCGTACTGATACGTCTCGGCAACCTCATGAACTCGGAAATATACGGCGTGGAGACAACCCTTCCATGGGGATTTGTCTTCCTGCGCAATGGCGAGAATGCACCGAAACATCCCACACAGATATATGAAGCATTGGCCTACCTCTTCACTTTCCTCCTGCTCTTACGGATCTACTGGAAGAATAAAGGGAACCAGAGACCGGGGCTGATATTCGGGCTATTCCTGATATGTGTCTTTTCCTTCCGTTTCCTGGTTGAATATGTCAAGGAAGACCAGGTGGCCTTTGAGGCAGGGATGAAGCTGAACATGGGGCAGTGGCTGAGCATACCGTTAGTCCTTGCAGGGATTATTTTGCTTATATGGGCATATACCAGAAAACGACCCCAGCCGATGAAGACAAAGTGATGGGGCCGCGCGCAGCGTAACCACTCACATGCAACACCCCGGCAATAAAAGTTATTTCTTTTTGATTACCCCGTAAAATATCAGCCGTAATATTGCTTCCAGGCGGCTGTTGATGTCTGTGTCACGCTTGCGCCAGAACAGGGGCACCTCGAACCCTTTCAGCATAGTCTGGATAGCCATAGCAGTGTATTCACTATTTTCAACGTCAAAGATGCCGCGGCTGTTGCCCAGGTAAACCAGAAGCCTCAGCATGGCAAGCTCCTCGCGGTCATACCTCTCACGTATCTTCTCGATGAATTCATAATGATCAAGGTTCTTGTCGAAAACGGCACTGTAGTAATTGGAGAGCTTTTCAAAAGCTCTCATCCTGACATAAATATAGTTGCGCAGCTTGTCAACCGGTGAGTCAACCTCCCTGATAGCCGCGGTGAGCTGCTGCCGGAGCTGGTTTGCCTCATATTTTACAACCGCCTCAAAGATCTCTTCCTTGCTGCCGTAATAATAATAGATGGAGCTTTTTCCTTTTTTCAGAGCCCTGGAGATCTCATCCATCGTGGTCTTCTTAAACCCGTGATGACTGAAGATCTTGCTGGCCGTAAGAATGATCTTTATCCTGTATTCTTCCTTATTTACCATGATTGTAGGTCAGGACAAAGATAACAAGTTGTCCTAAATATATTGAATCTTCAGGCTTGAAATTCGAAAAACCATCCGGTGAAAATCAGGGTTAAAATAAGAGTTGCCAAACATAATGTTTATAAGGTCATTTATTTATAATTTTGGCAGACCTATTAAATGACGAACATCGGGTAATGAAGGTTGGGGAGAGAGACTTCAGGAGCATTTGGCATGATGAACAAGATCCCAGAGTAATTTGGGTCATTGACCAGCGTAAGCTTCCATTTTCATTTGATCTGCTGGCGCTTACAGGCGTCCGGGAGGTATGTGAAGCTATCAGTGGCATGGCTGTCAGGGGGGCTCCGCTGATCGGGGTTACTGCGGCATGGGGAATATATTTCTCCGTCATTGAACACTCTGGTGCTGAAGATCTGATGGCTGCTGTTGAGGCTGATGCCGTCAGGCTTAAATCTACCCGTCCCACTGCCGTCAACCTTTCATGGGCTGTTGACATTATGACTGCCATGGTGAGGAAAGACCCTTCGCCGGAAGCCGTGAGAAGGGCTGTGATCGCTCTTGCAGACAATGAGGTGGAGAGCTGTCGCCGCACAGGCATGTACGGGCTGCCGCTGATTGAGGAGCTGAGCTTCAGCAAGGGCGGCGCTACGGTAAATATACTTACACACTGCAATGCAGGATGGCTGGCATGCGTCGATTGGGGTACCGCCCTCGCACCGGTGTACATGGCTCACGATAAAGGCATAAGTGTACACGTCTGGGTAGATGAAACGCGGCCACGAAACCAGGGAAGCAGGCTCACTGCCTGGGAGCTGGGGAACCATGGCGTGCCATACACGCTCATCACTGACAATGCAGGAGGGCACCTGATGCAGAAAGGAATGGTTGATATTGTCATCGTGGGATGCGACCGCGCCACCGCTTCAGGCGACGTGGCAAACAAAACAGGGACATACCTGAAGGCGCTGGCGGCATATGATAATAATATACCGTTTTATTCTGCATTACCTGTTTCATCAATTGATCTCTCAATGAACAAGATTGATGATATTCCCGTTGAAGAGAGGGACGGCGACGAAGTGAGGAAAATAGAGGGAATGCCGGAATATGAAATGGATAATGCGGATGACTCTTTGAATAGAGTGACTCCGGGAGAGCTGCCGGTATCAGTTTTTGTCTGCCGGAAAGATGTTCCGGTGTCAAATTACGGCTTTGACGTTACTCCTGCCAGGCTGCTGACGGGACTGATAACAGACCGCGGCATATGCCGGGCTGACAGTGAATCAATAATAAAAATGTTAGAATAATAATATGGAAGGTTTTGTAAAGTTCAACTGCTACTGGAGCCAGTCGGGCCCCGTGATCACTGACGAGCAGTATGAGATAATCAATCACTGGAGGGATATTCTCTTCAACCTTGACCTGGTGGGGGCATTTGAGAACGGCGTCGGGTTCGGCAACATAAGCATTCGCATAGGCAATACCGCTCAATTCATAATAACGGGATCATCCACTGGTGATATTCCCGAGCTGGAGCCCGGGCACTATGTGAAAGTATCATCATATAATATAGATGACAATGCCGTCATGTGCAGCGGACCGCTGAAGGCCTCCTCGGAGTCACTCACACATGCGGCGATATATATGGCTGATCCCGGCACTCATGCTGTCATTCATGTGCATTCCATCAGTCTGTGGGAGGAGCTGATGAACAAGGTCCCCACTACTGATCCGGAAGTCGAATACGGCACACCGGGCATGGCACGGGAGATGGTGCGTATCTTCAGTAGTGCCGAGGTGTATGAAAAACGGATTATTGTTATGGCCGGTGACCGCGGGGGCCTCATAGCCTTCGGCAATGACCTCGACGAGGCGGCGGGAGTGTTGTTCAGTTACATCAAGAGGTAGTTGGCGTGTGTGCGGGGTGATTGCAGGCATTGTCTCCGTTCCGCGTACATGAACCGCATTTACAAAGAGTTAAAAAACAACCCGTATATCTTTTTTGGTGATTTTTGTTTTTTTAATTAATATTGCACCCTGATTAACCGGGCCCATAGCTCAGCTGGTTAGCAGCACCTGACTCATAATCAGGGGGTCGCTGGTTCGAGCCCAGCTGGGCCCACAAGAAGGCAGTCTTTCGACTGCCTTTATTGTTTTGTATTGGGCTCGAGCCTGCCCTGCAAACTGGCTGCTTCGCTAAAATGATCCACAGGATCATTTCTTAACGCTCGGTCCTGAGCCCAGCTGGGCCCACAGGCACAAATAGACTTCTAGGAAACTAGGAGTCTTTTTTTATGGGGTTCGTT
>JAQBHM010000174.1:0-16980 GCA_032127795.1 Bacteroidales bacterium
ATTACCACCAGCAAAACCTTTCGGCAACCGTTTTTCCTTGGCGAATAAATATTATCCAACTCTGTATCCTGAAGACTGTTGTTCAATCCCACGAGTATCTCATGAAGCTTTTCGGCATAAGGCCTCAGCTGTACAATCCTGTCCTGGGCCTTGCGAAGCTTTGCTGCCGCCACCATCTTCATGGCAGAGGTTATCTGCCGTGTTGATTTTACCGAGCTTAGTCTTATACGTATTACCTTGAGGTTGGCCATCGTTCTTATTGATTGTCAGTCTATTGTGTCCTATATCTTGATGCCGTCTCTGCTGCTGCCTTATCAAGCACAGCTGTCACCTCATCATTCATCTGGCCTTTTTTAATGATTTCCAGAGTCTCACTGTAATTGTCTCTCAGCAGACTGAGATAATCCTTTTCAAAAAGCTTAACCTTATTAACGGGTACGTCCTTAAGCAGCCCTTTGGTTCCGCAGTATATTATTGCCACCTGTTCTTCCACCTTCATAGGAGAGAACTGCCCCTGTTTAAGTATCTCAACGTTTTTAGCCCCTTTGTCAATAACCGAGAGGGTTGAGGCATCAAGATCGGATCCGAATTTTGAAAAAGCCTCAAGTTCGCGGTACTGTGCCTGGTCAACCTTCAGGGTGCCGGCCACTTTTTTCATTGATTTTATCTGGGCATTTCCTCCGACCCTTGATACGGATATACCCACGTTGATGGCGGGTCTGATGCCTGCATTGAAGAGGCTGGACTCGAGGAAGATCTGACCGTCAGTGATAGAGATGACATTGGTGGGAATATATGCAGAAACGTCTCCCGCCTGTGTCTCAATTATAGGTAATGCCGTGAGAGATCCACCTCCTTTGACCATATGAAGAATTGAATCAGGAAGGTCATTCATGTTTTTTGCCACCTCATCAGACTCGATAATCTTTGCTGCCCTTTCGAGCAATCGGGAATGCAGGTAGAAGACGTCTCCCGGGTATGCTTCCCGGCCCGGGGGGCGGCGCAGCAGGAGAGATACCTCGCGGTATGAAACAGCCTGCTTCGAAAGGTCATCATAAATTATCAGGGCATGACGTCCGGTATCACGGAAGAATTCGCCGATGGCGGCGCCGGCAAAGGGAGCATAGAACTGTGAGGCGGCAGGATCCGCCGCGGTGGCGCAGACAATGACCGTATAGTCCATTGCACCATAGGTCTCCAGGGTGGCGGCAATGTTCGCCACCGTTGACCCTTTTTGTCCAATGGCCACATAGATGCAGTATAACGGATCTCCCTTCTCGTAATCTTCTCTCTGGTTGATGATCGTGTCAATGGCTATGGCAGTCTTCCCGGTCTGCCGGTCACCAATAATCAGCTCTCTCTGACCCCTTCCTATTGGGATCATGGCATCAATAGCCTTCAGTCCTGTCTGTACAGGGAGTTTTACCGGCTGACGGAAGATCACTCCGGGGGCTTTTCTCTCCAGGGGCATCTCGTACAATTCTCCTGTCACGGGACCCTTGCCGTCAATAGGCACTCCGATGGTGTTAATGACCCTTCCAAGAAGGCCCTCGCCAACCATTATGGAAGAGATGCGGCCTGTCCTGCGGGCGATGTCCCCCTCCTTGATCAGTTCCGACGGGCCGAGGATGACAGCACCGACATTGTCCTCCTCAAGGTTGAGGACGATGCCCTGTATCCCTGAATCAACGAACTCGATCAGCTCATTGGACTGTACGTTGGTAAGTCCGTATATACGTGCAATTCCGTCACCGTCCTGCAGCACAGTTCCTACCTCCTCAACATCGATTGCGGTTTTGACACCCTCAAGCTGCTGTTTTAAAATCTTTGATACCTCTGAAGGTTTTATATTATTCATGTCTGATATACTTATAATCTATTTGCGTATGATTCCTTCTACTGAAAACTCTTTTCTGAAGCTGTTCAGCCTTCTTCTGACGCTGGCGTCAATATATGTGTCATCAACCCTCAGGATAAAACCTCCGATAAGTGATTTGTCGGTCTTTTCCACAAACTCGATCTTTGAGGCGCCGGCAGTGGCTGTAATGGCTGCTATTTCCCCCCGCACCTTCTCATTAGCCGGCACTGCGGTAGTGAGGGTCACCTGCCTTATGCCCCTGTGTCTGCGTGTAAGGTCAAGAAAGTCCCTGGCCATGGCTGCCAGATGACTTTCACGGTCCTGCCGGAACACCAGATCCAGGAACTTCAGGGTAAGCGGCTCAACGTCATTCTCAAACAGAGCCTTCAGTATCTCTCCTCTTTTAGTTTCCTTTATGACCGGATTCTCAATAACCTCCCTGACCTCCTTCATGGAACAGATAGTGAGAAGAAGCTTCATGTTTTCATACACTTTGTCAAGCGAATCATGTTCAAGTGCAAGGTCAAAGAGGGCCTTTGCGTAACGTACCGGTATCTTACTGTCGTTCATTATTGTCAGTTGCGGTTTGCCTCTATCTCCTTAATGTATCTCTCCATAAGCTTCTGCTGTTCAGCATCACTCTTCAGTGTTTCGCTGACAACTTTTGAGGCAATCTCAATGGCCAGTTGTGCCACTTCACGTTTTACCTCATTTATGGCGCTGATCTTTTCGCGTTCAATGAGTTCCTTTGCGCGTTTCACCAGTGCTTCTGACTCAGCCACCCCTTTCTCCTTTGCGTCGGCCATCAATTTGTCATAAGCCGTTCGTGCGTCACGAAGTATTTTATCTCTCTCTTCGCGGGCTTTTCGCAGAATTGCTTCATTGTCAGCCTGCAGTACCTTCATCTCTTCGCGGGCCTTTTCAGCAGAATCGAGGGCATTATTTATCATCTCCTCACGGGCCTTTATGGCATCCATTATTGGGCCCCAGGCGAACTTCCTCAGGAGGACAAGAAGGATGAGAAAAATGAGTGTGGTCCAGAAAATGGTTCCGATAGCGGGACTTGCAAGGCTGCTCGATAGTAACATATCAATCTATATCTATTTTTTTCTTAAGAAGGCCTGCAACCAACCGTTGCAGGCTTCACTTTTCATTACCCGATCATAGCTACAACGACTGCAAAGAGAGCTACCCCTTCAATGAGCGCTGCCGAGATGATCATGGCAAGCTGGATTTTAGAGTAAGCTTCAGGCTGGCGTGCTATGGCATCCATTGCTGAACCCCCGATACGGCCGATACCAATTCCGGCTCCTATTACCGCAAGACCTGCTCCTACTGCTGCTAATGTTCCTGTCATGATTTTTGTATTTAATTAAGGTAAAATATTGTTTATTAATGATGTTCTTCTTCATGTGTGGCCATCCCTATAAACAGCGCCGAAAGCAATGTGAAGACATATGCCTGCAGAAATGCCACCAGCAATTCAATGCAGTCCATGAAAAGCACAAAACCAATCGAGACCGGAGAGACCAGGAGAGACTTGAAAATAAATATAAGCGATACGAGGCTGAGGACAATAATGTGCCCTGCAGTGATATTCGCAAAAAGACGTATCATCAGTGCAAAGGGCTTTGAAATAAGACCTACCAGCTCAATAGGTATCATTACAGGCAATAGCCATAAAGGCACCCCGGGTGCAGCAAATACATGCCTCCAATGGGTTTTATTGGCACTGAACTGGGTGATAAGAAATGTAAAAACGGCAAGCACAAATGTGATGTTTATATTACCAGTCACATTTGCCCCGAAAGGGAATATCGGTATCAGCCCGAGAATGTTATTTATAAGGATAAAAAAGAAAACCGTGAGAAGGTAGGGCATAAAGCGTGAGTACTTCTTCTCGCCGATATTCGGAATGGCCACATCGTCTCTTATAAATACGACTACCGGCTCCAGGAAACCCTGAAAACCGCGGGGGGCACTTATTCCTCTCTTCCTGTAGGAAGCGGCAAGCGAAAGCATAAGCCAGACAAGAATAACGGCACTAACCATCATCCCGAAGACAGCCTTTGTAATAGAAAAGTCAAGCGGGATATTCTCCTCGTCAGCATGACCCTCCTCACTCATGCGGACTATCCTTCCTTCATGTTTGCCTTCGTGAGCAATGCCAAAACCCTTGTATGTATGTCCGTGAGCAATATGGCGGGAAGTAAATATATGCATTCCGGTGCCTTTGTCAAAAATGATCACCGGCAGATATACTGCCACTGCACTGCCGTCACTCTTTGTAAAAAGGTGCCATTCATGTGAGTCTGCCACATGATCAGTGATAAAGGTCTTGGCATCAAATTTCTGCTCTGTTTCGGCAGCCTGCCCCTCTTCCCTGCCGATGCCGTAAACCGGTACTGCCAGTGCGCCTGCCAGAAGGCCCGACAAAATGATCAAGAAGTATATTTTTCTGCCTTTCAAGCTGCTTTTCTTTAGACCGACTTATTTTTCAGGACACTCAAAAATGTGAATATTACATAGAGAGTGAACTCCAAATATAGAACAAAAAACAATATTACTGATGCGGTCTCCCGGTTTTTAAAAATGAGGAAAAAGAGCATTGCAAACACAAAGGAAAATAACATTTTAAACCCCAGTGCCATAAGTGTGTGGAACACACTTCTTTCGTAGTCTTTCTTTATGCCGCTGAAAAATATCAGGAAAGCAGAGAGTGAAATAACGGCAAATCCTGCTACAAGCAGAACGGATGTATTGGGAGGAATAAGTAAAGGAAAGAGTCTCCCGGTCAGGAACAGGGCAGCCCAGGTAATAAAAGTCAGTAAGACAAGAAAGATATAGTGTCTGACATGAGGGGAGGTCATTATTTTATTTTTTTCTGAGGGCATCTTTTATAACCAGCCACATTGAGGCTGTTACTCCCAGAAGTGACAGGATAACGGTAAAGAGGGGTTTTGTGCCTGCCACCTGATCAAGCTTGACACCGCCCAGGCTGGTGCCGGCGATTATCACTGCCATCTGTATGGCGATGGTGCTGTATTTGGAGTAGGCGGTAAGGCCGCCTTCATTATTACTTGTCTCCTTCTTTTTGTTTTGCTGCTGCTCCTCCATTTTCGCCATCTTTCATTGTGCAGTTACCTGTGAATACAGCACCCGGCTCTATTGACAGCTTGTCTGTTATGATAGTACCGAAGATCTTTGAGGAGGCTTTAAGGTTTAGGAGCTGCGAGACGCTTATTTTGCCGTCAACCACGCCTGAAACTTCTGAGTTCTTGCATTCTACCTCACCTTTGATGCGACCTGTAGGGCCAATAACAACCTTGCCTTTTGTAACCATGTTGCCGTTAAGGGTGCCATCTATTCGGATGTCTCCGTTGCATTTAATGTCGCCTGTAATGTCAGTCCCCTGGCTTATCAGGTTGATAGTTGTACTGTTGTCTGCCTCATTCATCTTTGCCATAGTGTTGAAATATTTAATTACCCTCGTTTCTATTAACCCACAAATATATAAACTATTGCACAGGATGGTAAAACGGACAGCTTTTTTGCTGTCCGGCGTTCATACCATTATTTTACTTCCGGGTCATAAGCCCATTTCAGCCAGAGGCTTCCCCATGTAAATCCGCCGCCGAATGCTGCAAGGATAAGGTTGTCACCCTTTTTCAGCTTTCCTTCAAACTCCCACATGCACAAAGGAATTGTGGCGGCTGTAGTGTTTCCATAATTCTGGATGTTAATCATGACCTTTTCAGGGGAGATACCCATCCTTCTGCCGGTAGCGTCAATGATCCGCAGGTTGGCCTGGTGTGGCACCAGCCATGCGATGTCATCAGGCTTAAGATTGTTTTTTTCCATTATTTCGGCCGCCACATCCGCCATATTTGATACGGCAAACTTAAATACTGCCTGTCCCTCCTGGTACAGGAAGTGCTCGCGTGCTGCCACTGTCTCATATGAAGCCGGCTTTACAGATCCTCCAGCCTTCAGATGCAGGTATTTTTTTCCAGATCCGTCAGCTTTGAAAATATAATCCATTATGCCGTACTCTTCCTCGGTTGGTTCAAGGAGCACGGCTCCGGCGGCATCGCCAAAGAGAGTGCACGTAGCACGGTCAGTATAGTCTGTTATGGAAGACATTTTGTCAGCTCCAACCACGATGACCTTTTTATACCTTCCCGTTTCCACGTAGGCGGCCCCTGTCTGAAGGGCATAGAGAAACCCGGAGCATGCTGCATTAAGGTCAAAGCTGAAGGCATTTTTTATCCCAACCTTGTCGGATATTATATTTGCCGTGGCCGGAAATGCCATGTCAGGTGTTACCGTGGCACATATAAGAAGATCTATCTCCTCAGGTGCCGTCTTTGTTTTTTCAAGAAGACCGCGTACAGCATTTTCTCCCAGGTGTGAAGTGCCCAGTCCCTCCCCCTTGAGAATGCGTCTCTCTTTAATGCCCACACGCTGCATTATCCACTCATCGGTAGTCTCCACCATGGTAGAGAGCTCCTGATTTGTGAGACGGTATTCAGGTACCCACCCGTTAATTCCTGTGATTGCAGCTCTTATTCCTGTCATGAGCCTACGGCTTCTTTTATCTTTTTTGCGAGCTCAGCATGAACAACCTCCTTTGTCTGGATGATCATGCTCATGATAGCCTTTCGGTTGGAGATGCCGTGGCCTACCACAACATTCTCATTTATCCCTACTACCGGAGTGCCTCCGACAACCTCAAAATTGAGCCTGTCAAAGAAGGGATCATGAATGCCTCTTGAGATGGCTATTCCGTAGAATCGTTCAGCCATTTTAAGTACTACATTCCCCACAAAGCCATCGCATACGATTACGTCTGTCATTTCAGGAGTGAAAAGGGCGTGGCCTTCAATGTTGCCTGAAAAATTGACATCGGTGCTTTCGCGCAGCAGCTCGTAGGCGGCTTTTACTGCAGATGACCCTTTTGATTCTTCCTCCCCGATGTTAAGCAGTCCCACCGTAGGGTTTTCTATGCCAAGAACACATTTTGCATATACTGAACCCAGGAGTCCATATTGCAGCAAAACATCCGGCTTGGAGTCGGGGTTTATCCCCACATCAAGCATTACAGATGACCTTCCGTCAACATTTGGAATGAGGGCTACAAGTGCCGGTCTGAACACGCCTGGAATGACATTCACGGTATAGCTTGCCCCAACCAGCATAGCCCCGGTGTTTCCAGCACTTGCAAAACCGTCTATCATACCTCTTTTGAGCAAGCCGAAACCTATTGCTATAGAGGAGTCTTTTTTCTGGGAGAAGGCCTTGGCCGGATGATCGGCCATTTCAATAACCTGTGTTGACGCAACAATGTCAAATAGAGAAAGGTCAACCCCCATGGATGACACCTTTTGTCTTATTACGTTCTCATCGCCTATAAGAACCAGTCTGTCACCTTCAGGCAGGTGGCCGAGAGCATCTACAGCACCCTCAATGACAGCATCGGGAGCAAAGTCGCCCCCCATAACATCAAGCCCTATTTTCATTTTTTACCCTTTAACCCCCTGAAGTGTTCAGGCGCTTACCTTTTTCTCAATTGCAAGCTTGCCCCTGTAATACCCGCATTCCGGACAAACCCGGTGATATAAATGGGCTGAACCGCAATTAGAGCATGCGGAAACTGTAGGAGCAACGGCTTTGTAATGCGTCCTGCGCTTGTCCCTTCTGGTGCTGGAGTGTTTGTGTTTTGGATTTGGCATCTCAATATATTATTAAATTTTAAATACTCTCTTTAAGTTTTCTGAGCTCATCCCATCTCGGATCAGAATTATTCTCTCCGGCAATAAGGTGACCTCCTAAATTCCTGATCATTTCAGGGTCACAAGTACTGTTTCCCTCAGAATCATCAGGATGAATCCGGCTGATCGGCAGAGCCAGATGAATAAACTCATAAAAGAACTGCCTCATGTCAAAATGCTGCTGTTCAACCGGCATGATAATAACTTCCGGGTCCGTATCATCCCACTCTTTCCCCTGTTTTACATACAACTTATTGGTACAGGAGACCTTAATATAAAATAATTCCAGGCAACGGTCACACATTACCTCTGCTGATCCGCTGATCTTTATCAGTAGCTCAAGGTGCGAACTGCGTTTGTCAAGTACGACCTCGGCTATCAGCTCTCCCCTGCGGATCTCAGACTCTTCAAAAGGTTCAAAAAAATCATTGCCTATTGAAAATTCATAGGTATATCTTCCTTCCTTGAGACCTGCGAGCGGTATGGAATACAACCCGGACATCATTCATTTTTCGGTCTGCAAAATTATAAAACCTCTTCCAATAAAAAAAATTATGAACAAAAAAGTAACATTGCCCGTTTTTTCCACCTTTCACCGGCAATTTTCCGCCGTTTACCGGAATCCTCGTTTCAGCCCTGATCAACCTTAATAAATTTACAATGTAAACAACCGACGGACAATGAAAGACTATCAAAGTAATCCATTCAGCGGCTTTGCCAAGTTCCTCATTTCACTTGGCCTGATTCTGCTGGTCGCCAGGACAGACCTGCTGGGGCTGGGGGCAACATCTAACTATTTCACATGGGAGATGCTTCTGATCTTTTTCGGCATATTCTCCTTTCTGAACCTGGAGTTTGTCTCAAGCGTTCTCCTTTTCGCACTGGGTTTCTATTTTTTGATGCCCGAGATGAATGTTCAACTATCACCTTTTTATAAGGATATATACTGGCCTTCAGTACTGGTGCTTGCCGGTATTGCCTTTATGATCAGACCGTTCACAAAAAAAAGAAGATAAACATTAATTATCAACACTATGGAAACCAACAAACAGACACCCGACAAAGGGCATGACACCCCCAACAGGTTCATCATCGGCATATTACTCGTAATCGCCGGCTTCATCCTCATCCTTGAGAAGACAACCGTTCTTCCCGACCCACTGGATCATTTTATTGATGATATCATCTTCAGCTGGCAGATGCTGCTGATAGTTATAGGTGTTATTACAATGTCCGGCTCAGGCAACAAAACACCTGGTATTGTACTGATATCAGTAGGTGGATTCTTTCTTATTCCGGAACTTTTCACTGACTACTTTGATTCATTTAACTTCTTCTGGCCTGCACTCTTTATTGTCATAGGAGTGGTATTGCTGGTTAATTCGCGCCGCCTGGGCGAAACTTTCAAGACACATTCTACAGACAGCAAGGCTGACATGATAGATTATGTCAATATTTTCAGCGGTGCTGAACGTCAGCTCATTACCGATAATTTCATGGGTGGAAAGGTCACCTCTATCTTCGGAGGCGGAGAAGTCGATCTTACAAGGTCTTCTCTTGCACCGGGCAACAATGTCATCGAAATAACTTGTATATTTGGGGGAACGACGATAATCGTCCCCGAGAGCTGGACCGTAATATTAGAAGTGACTCCTATTCTGGGAGGCTTCTCTGATGGCCGCAGGCTTTCAGGTGAAGTTCTGAAAGACACTTCAAGGTCTCTGACAATCAGGGGGATGGTTATTTTCGGAGGAGGGGATATAAAGTGCCACAAATAGCATATGAATCATCCTGTAACCGAAAAAAGATCAAGAATGCTTATATGGTGGCTGGCCTGGATCATACTTGCTGCAGGCCAGTCACTATTAATTAGTTTTGCCTACGGAGTCACCCCTGGTATTGCAGCGGCAGACGGCATCATTTCGATGATCTCGTTCGGAGCCTTAGGGCTGGCCGTCTGGTTCCCTATCAGGTATATGCAGAAAGACAGTAATACTGTTGTGACGGCCATCACAAACCTTCTGGCAACCGGTATTCTGGCCGTAGCCTTCTGGATATTTGCCAACAGGCTGCTGCTCAAGACTATCGCCTCAGACAAAGAGGCCTATCAGATTTTCTGGGCCACCACTGTAGTACTCAGAATTGCAGCAGGAGTTCTTCTTTACTGCATGATCCTCCTTGCATACTATCTGTTTATAAGTGCCAACAGGCTTGCTGAAAAAGCCGCCTCGCAGTCCAGGCTGGAGGCCCTGGTACGGGAGGCTGAGCTGAAAATGCTCAGATCACAGATAAATCCTCACTTCCTCTTTAACAGCCTTAACTCAATAAGCTCCCTGACGCTTACCAGCCCTCCGGCAGCCCGTGATATGATAGTCAAACTTTCAGACTTCATGCGCTACTCTCTCTCTTCACGCAGCGATCAGCCCGTTACCCTGAAAAATGAAATGGAAAGCCTCAGGCTATATCTTGAAATTGAAAAGGTGAGATTCAGGGAACGTCTTGTCATAGAGGAAAATATTGAGAGCGAGTGCCTGGAGACACTCCTCCCCGGACTTCTTCTTCAGCCTCTTTATGAAAACGCCGTCAAGCATGGCGTGTATGAATCAAACGGAACGGTAGTCATCAATACTGTGGTAAGAAAAGAGGACAACAATGTAATTATTTCAATATCCAATACAATAGATTCTGATTCTGTGGTCACAAGAAAGGGTGCAGGGATCGGACTGAAAAATGTAAGAAGCAGACTTGAACTTTTTTTCGGTGAAAAGGCTGCACTGGCCGTCAACAGGAATGATGAAAGTTTTACAATAACCATGAATTTTCCGTTTCGCATTAAGCAGGACTGAAAACATACCACAACCTCAAGAATATGAAAAAGATCAGGGTTCTGATAATTGAAGACGAAGCTCCCGCCAGGGACCTTGTGAGATTTATGCTGGCGAATCATCCTGAAATAGAGGTTATAGGAGAATGCATGGACGGATTTTGCGGGGTGAGGGAGATAAAGGAAAAAAGGCCGGATCTTATCTTCCTCGACATCCAAATGCCCAAACTTACCGGCTTCGAGCTCCTCGAAGTACTGGATGAGAAACCTGAAATTATTTTTACCACCGCCTTTGACCAGTATGCTATAAGGGCATTTGAACTCAATGCCGTTGATTATCTGCTCAAGCCTTTTTCACAGGCGCGATTTGATGAGGCCCTGTCAAAGGCAATAAGCCGTATTGGCAAGGGGGAGAATGAGACAGAGAAAATTGAAAGTCTCGTCACCACTACAAGTGAGGCCGAGGGGATGCTGACCAGGATAGTATTCAGAAAGGGAGCAGGAATTAAGATGATTCCGCTGAATCTTATTTCACATATTGCCGCAGAAGATGACTATGTGATGATCCACTACAATGAAGGCAAAGCGCTGAAGACAAAAACCATGAAGTATTATGAGGAACACCTGCCACCGTCACTTTTCATGCGTGTCCACAGGTCATTCCTGGTGAATATTGAGTTCATCAACAAGCTTGAGCCTTACAGCAAAGACAATTACATTGCTGTTCTTAAAAACGGAGAAAAGATCCCTGTCAGCCGCAGCGGATACAAGTCACTGAGAGAGAAGCTTAGCTTCTAATCTCTCTCTTTCAGCCTGTTGCATCTGCCATAAAAGACAAACAGGCTTCCGGTTTTACGGTACTTTTTAAATACAAAACGTGGCACAGGGTCATATCCGTGAGTTCCACCAGGCCTGCAGCGCAGTATCCTTCCGGTGGCCATCAGAACCCCTTTAAACGGTCCGTGGAGCCTGAAAGCATCAATTGCATACTGAGAACATGTTGGCACATGACGGCATGACGGCGGAGTCAGGGGTGAGATAAACCAACGGTAGAAATATACCGGGATCAACAGTAAAAAAGACAGTATTTTTAACCCTGTTTTCCTCATCACCGCAAATATAATCCTAAAAAACCTGACAATCTGGCGTGAATTGAAAACAATCCGGCAGTGGTACCGGATTTGTAACAGTGAATGAAAAACAACAAGGAGGAAAGAATATGGATGGAATGTTTATGCATAACGGAACATACTGGATAATTTTTATAGTCTTCATGCTTCTCAGCTGGGTTGTGAGCGCAAGGCTGAAATCAAAATTCAGAAAATATTCCAAGGTGCCAATCGCCAGTGGGATGACAGGCCGAGAGGTGGCAGAGAAGATGCTGCGCGACAACGGCATCAGTGATGTGACAGTACTGAGTGTTCAGGGAGAACTTACAGACCATTATAATCCGCTGAAGAAAACAATAAACCTCAGCCGTGCGGTCTATTCGGGAGCCACAGTGGCCGCAGCAGCTGTTGCAGCCCATGAGACCGGCCACGCCCTTCAGCATGCCCAGTCGTACGCATGGCTGAATATGCGCTCAAAACTGGTACCGGTGGTCAGTCTGACATCAAACTGGGTGCAGTGGGTTTTGCTTGCAGGCATTATCCTTATCGCCGTCAGGCCGGAAATACTTCTAATAGGAATAGCCCTTTTTACTTTTACAACGCTCTTCAGTTTCATTACCCTGCCCGTGGAGATAAATGCCTCGAAGAGGGCTCTTGTCTGGCTGGCAGACTCTGGCATAACCCAGTCAGGGACACACGAAAAGGCTGTAGACGCCCTTAAATGGGCCGCATATACCTATGTGATAGCAGCTCTTGGCTCACTGGCCACTCTTGTTTATTATATCATGATGTTCCTGGGCGCCAGGGACTAGAGCGAAAAGACTACCTGCCTTCAACATACAGGAACTTCGTCCTCTTAACCATATATCTGACGATGCCCCAGAAAATGAAGGCGGCGATAAGCATCCCCAGGTAAAGCGGTTCTATAAATACCCTTCCTGTTATTGCCAGGTTGCGGACCATATCGAAGATTGCAAAGACGATGAAGACATTAGTGATACTGTTGTACTCACGTTTAAGCACATTCCTGAATGAGAAGGCAAGGTTCGATGGGGTGTGATTCTTAAATCTGGGAATAACCGCTTTTACCCTGAATGCCCAGATGTCATATGACTCTCCGAACTTTCTACGAAGAAACTGCTCCTCTGCAAATATAATGCGCTCATAATAAAGCCAGTACGCGAGTACGAATATTATAACGCACCATGGGGACCTGAGAAAGAGGACAGGCCCGAGCCACATGAAGAAGTTACCAACGTAAAGCGGGTGACGAACAACCGAATAGATGCCGGTGGTGTTGAGATCGTCAGCAAGCTGGTCAATCACATTACGGCCTGAAGTGTTTCGCGGGACATGCCCTACGGTATATGAGCGGATCAGCTCACCGGCAACGGCAACCCCGATACATATCAGTTCCCATGTGTAATTGAAAAATATCACGCTTCTGTTCGCGATGAACAGGTACACAACAGCAAGCACTATTATTACCGCGGGCAACCAGCTTCTTCTTCTGAAAAGCCAGTTCCCTGATTTCTCAAGTTCATGGACCAGTGACATACTTCTCTAGGTGTTATTGCCGTAAAAGTATGAAAATTTCAGAAACTATGTTTAATCCTTATGAACCCAAGGTTAATCCTCGTCTTTTCTCCGCCGATGATGCTTCTGAAGTGCTGCCAGATAAATGAAAAGTCAACGTTCTCTGCCAGGGAGTAATCAACGGAAGGTCCGGCAAAGAACCCGTCAAGGTCAGGATACCATATTGCTGAAGCTGATATATTTATGAGCGGCATGGGAGAATAGGTCACCTGCCCCATCAGTGTAAATTCTGAAAAGGCGAGCTGACTGGCAGTCAATCCGCCGCCGTACAAATCTCCGAACGCGGAAAGTTCAAGAGGATTGTTGCAGTACATAGCCTGTGACAGGGCCATGAATTTCTCCGAGAAACTTTTATCGATCCCAACGGTGAGAATGGCTGTTCCGTCTCTCATCGCATCCCCGGCAAAAGGCTTGAACCATGAAGCTTCGCCCCTTATCGAATATGAGCCCAGCGCACCTGACCATCCAACGCCGGCGACAAAGGTCTCTTCGTCCGTCTCCCCGGCCAGGATCTGAAGATCAACATTGCGGATATTAAACCGGTAAAGGGCGGCGGCAGTAACCATACCACGGTTATTCAGTTTTACAGCCACCTCCGCAGCAGAGGAGGCGCTTACTGAATAGATGGCCCTCAAGGCGTCGCTTCCGGGCCTCTCAATGTAGTCGAAGTCAAAAAAAGAATAGGTATTGAAGATGTCATTCGGGTTCCACACAAGCGACTGGCTCCAGTTGATGCGCTGCCGGCCTGCCCGGAGCTGGAGCTTGCCCGCGGTAAAATCAATCCAGGCCCGGTCTACCGTGGTATTAAAAATAAATGATCTCTCATTAATTATATTCCATGACATGTCAGCCCATCCTTTATCAGCAGTCAGCGCAGCGCCATAGCCCGGATCGAGCCTGACCATATCGCCTGTAATAAACCTGTTCCTTATTTCCAGATCAAAGGTTATTTTCTTCCCCGCAAAAGCCTTTAGGTTGATCCTGTTATGAAGCATGCTGCTGTTAATCCATTCACCCCCGAGTGAGTCGAACATGGCGCTGTGGAGCCAGCTGGAGTAACCGCCGGCTGACACCGCCCTCTCCCTGTCCTGTGACCGGGAGGTTAAGGAGAATATCAACAGAAGGATCAGCAGGCAGGCGCTCTTCTTCATGCTTTATGATTATGATTTATATCTGATACCACCTTGCCGTCTTCAAGGGTGATGACCCTGCGGGCTCTCTTCATAACCCTGGCATCATGTGTTGAAAAGATAAAGGTCATCTCCTCTTCGCGGTTAAGCTTCTGCATGATATCGAGCAGTGACTCGGCCGACTTTGAATCAAGGTTTGCCGTTGGCTCATCAGCCAGTACAAACTCCGGATGTGTTGCCAGCGCCCTCGCCACTGCGACTCTCTGCTGCTGTCCTCCGGACAACTGCGAAGGACGGCTGCTGCCACGGTCAGCCAGGCCTACTGAATCAAGAAGTTCCCCTGTTCGCTGCACACGCTTCTCACGTGGCCACTTCTGAAGATTCATGATGAATCCTATGTTCTCTGCCGCAGTAAGAACAGGAATGAGATTATAAGACTGAAAAACGAATCCCACATGTTCCATCCTGAAGTCAATAAGCTCGGAAGGGCGCAGCTCAGAGAGCCGGTGTCCGGCGACAAGTATCTCTCCTCCGGTGGGCTGATCAAGCCCGCCGAGAAGATTAAGGAGCGTTGT
The DNA here is from genome assembly GCA_032127795.1 of Bacteroidales bacterium. Classification (GTDB taxonomy): domain Bacteria; phylum Bacteroidota; class Bacteroidia; order Bacteroidales; family VadinHA17; genus SR-FBR-E99. The sequence continues at coordinate 14,864 of JAQBHM010000174.1, forward strand.
TTTTCCTGAACCGGAGGGACCGACAATCACGGCAAACTCACCTTTCTCAAAGCTGAGCGTTACACCTCTTATGGCCTCAACCGCAACCTCGGTGTCATGGTATGTTTTGTGTACATCGTTTATTTCCAGCACTTTCATGATTATCATTTTTAATTATTTGTACCTCTGATTGCATCCGCCGGATTCAGTTTCAATGCCTTGCGGGCCGGATAAATTGAGGAAAGGATTCCGGTAAGCACAATTAGCATTGTTGTGATAATAAAAAACCGGGTGTCTATAGTCGGGAACAAATGTGCCGTATAACCTATGGCTTCCATTCCCTCTGAATATTTTACGAGGTTGATGCCCTTTTCGGCTGTGGCTGCAATAACGGCACCCCCTACTGCCATTCCCGATATGCCGCCTATGACTGAGAGAAACACCGACTCATACATTATCATTAAAAAGACACGTCTGTGGTTCATCCCTATGGCAGCCAGCATGCCCAGCTCCCTGGTCCTCTCAAGCACTGACATCAGCATGGTGTTTACAATTCCGAATGACAGAGCCGCCAGTATTATCAGCATAAATACTGCATATATCTGCTGTACCATGTCAGCCATCATACCCAGATCAGGCTGTATCTCCTTCCAGCTCATCACTTCCAGTTCAGGGAGGTCGGCCCTGATACTTTTGTTAAGATCATCTGTCAAATCACTGTCATCAAGCCTGACCAGGATCCTGTGAAAGATCCCCTCATCAAGACCTGTCAGCCTCCTGAGATCCTCAACCGGAACAAAGATCGAAGTGGCTTCGAACATATCATTGTTGGTCCTGAAAATGCCGCTCACGCGGAAGGCAGCGCCGGTCTGAATATTATTCCTGTCAAGGAAGGAAACAACAAGTTTCGAGCCCACGCGATAAGACCAGGCCGTCTCTTTAATTTTTATTCCGTACCGCTTGATCTCTGAAGGAGTAAGGAGGGCGGAAAATGCTTCGGTGAATTTCTTGTCAGTTGTAAAACGTTTGTTCTTCAGCGGTTCCAGCTTAGTCATTACAGGATCGGGAATCCCATCTTCCTTTAGAAGTTCAAGTGACTCCTCGCTGAGGATATACCTGATAATGTTCAGCTCCTTGGCAAGTTTTTCTCCTATGACGGCACTTGTAAACCTGCTGTCAGATTCAAAAAAGCTGCCGGTACCGGCAATGATCTTTTCTGAAAGCGTAAAGATCTCTTTTTCCTTTTCGACATCTATGCCGTTTATCTCAACGCCGGTACTCCTGGCCGCGGTGGAAGCAATTCCCCGGACAATGACCCTGCCCGTGACAGATCTGACACCATCAATGGTGTCAAGAATTGCGGTAACTGCAGAACAATCACTGATGACATTGTTTATGTCACTGTAGTTTCGAAAATCCTTGTTATTAATTTGTATATGAGACAGTTCCTCGTTCACGGAAGCATCTATCCGCTGTACAACCGCGCTGTTCATCACGGCAATCGTAAAGACACCGGCAAACACCCCGATTGTCACTGCAACAATGACTATCAGGCTTCTGGTCTTATTCCGCCATACATTTTTCCATGCAAGTTCTGTAATCATAACTTCGGCTTTTATGCTCTCATGGCATTTATTATGTTCAACCTGAAAATTCTGCGTGCACTGAATGCAATGGCAATCCCCAGGATTATCAGCACCACCACTATCTGCCAGAGATAGTAGGAATCAGGAAGCATTGTAGGCATAACTGGCTCAAAACCATAATCCTCATACATGCGTGCCAGCTCACCGGTAAATCTGAGCGGGTGAAGATTACCGTAAATTACAAGCGGCAATGAAGCTATTACCCCTGCCGCCACACCCAGAAAGCCTATCAGCAGCATCTCAAAGAGTATCACTTTTGCCAGTTTCTTTTTCTGCATCCCTATTGATACAAGCATCCCAAACTCTCTCCTTCTCTCAGCAAGCATCATTAGGACAGTTCCGAAGACGCCAAAGGCGATAACGAGATAGAGTATCCCTATCATGATCATCCCGCTTTTGTTATCGGCATCCATCTGATTAATAAGCAGGGCATTCAGCTCATGCCAGGTACGTATTTTAAGAGGGTCCTCGAGAGTTTTATCCAGTCTTTCC